>NZ_BCBD01000002.1:0-108600 GCF_001320345.1 Pseudomonas sp. NBRC 111127
TACACTGGCGACCTGGCCAACGGCGATGTCTGCGTGGTGGTGGGCTTCTCGGGGGATGTGCTGCAGGCGAAGAACCGCGCCGAAGAGGCGCACAACGGCGTCAAGGTGGGCTATTCGATACCCAAGGAAGGCGCGCCCTTGTGGTTCGACATGGTGGCCATGCCGGCCGATGCGCCGGATGAAAAGGCTGGCTATGCCTACATGAACTACCTGCTGCAGCCGGAGGTGATGGCCAACATCAGCAACCATGTGCAGTATGCCAACGGCAACCTCAAGGCGGACGGGCTGGTGGACCCTGCGCTGAAAGGCAATGCGATGATTTACCCGAGCGAGGCCGTGATGGGCAAGCTGTATGCGCTGGAGGCGATGCCGGCCAAGATCGACCGCCTCAGGACGCGGATCTGGACCAGTATCAAGGCCGGGAATTGAAATGGGGCCGCTTTGCGGCCCTTCGCGGGCACGCCCGCTCCCACAGTGATTGCCCGTGGGAGCGGGCGTGCCCGCGAAGGGCTGCAAGGCAGCCCCAAATCCAATAGTCAGTGGTGCTCGCGGGTAGCGCGGAACTTGATGTCCGGCCAGCGTTCTTCCATCAGCGCCAGGTTGACCCGGGTCGGCGCCAGGTAAGTGAGGTGGCCGCCACCATCGATGGCCAGGTTTTCCATGGCCTTGGTCTGGAATTCCTCGAGCTTCTTCTTGTCGTCGCAGCTGATCCAGCGGGCCGACCACACGGTGATCGGCTCGTAGGCGCACTCGACCTTGTACTCTTCCTTCAGGCGGCTGGCGACCACATCGAACTGCAGCACACCGACCGCACCCAGGATGATGTCGTTGCTGCGCTCCGGGAAGAACACCTGCGTGGCACCCTCTTCCGCCAGCTGCTGCAAGCCCTGGCGCAGCTGCTTGGACTTCAGCGGGTCCTTCAGGCGCACACGGCGGAACAGTTCCGGGGCGAAGTGCGGGATACCGGTAAAGCCCAGGGCCTCGCCTTCGGTGAAGGTATCACCGATCTGGATGGTGCCGTGGTTGTGCAGGCCGATGATGTCGCCGGCAAAGGCCTCTTCCAGTTGCTCACGCTCGGAGGAGAAGAAGGTCAGCGCATCGCCGATACGCAGGTCCTTGTTCAGGCGCACGTGGCGCATCTTCATGCCCTTTTCGTACTTGCCCGAGCAGATGCGCATGAACGCGATACGGTCGCGGTGTTTCGGGTCCATGTTCGCCTGGATCTTGAACACGAAACCGGTGAACTTCTCTTCGACCGGCTCTACGGTACGTTCGTGGGCCACACGCCCCAGCGGCCGCGGCGCCCAGTCGACCACCGCGTCGAGCACGTGGTCGACACCGAAGTTACCGAGTGCCGTACCGAAGAACACCGGGGTCAGTTGGCCATTGATGAACTCTTCCTGGTTGAACTCGTGGCAAGCACCCTGCACCAGCTCCAGTTGCTCGACGAACGAATCGTATTGGTCACCCAGGTGGGCACGGGCCTCGTCGGAGTCCAGCTTCTGGATGATCTTGGCCTCGGTGCGCTCATGGCCGTGGCCAGGGGTGTACACCACGATGTAGTCACCGGTGAGGTGGTACACGCCCTTGAAGTCACGGTAGCAACCGATCGGCCAGGTGATCGGCGCGGCCTTGATCTTCAGAACCGCCTCGATCTCGTCGAGCAGTTCGATAGGGTCGCGAATGTCACGGTCGAGTTTGTTGATGAAGCTGACGATGGGCGTGTCGCGCAGGCGGCAGACGTCCATCAGGGCGATGGTCCGCGGCTCTACACCCTTACCGCCGTCCAGCACCATCAGCGCCGAGTCCACTGCGGTCAGGGTGCGGTAGGTGTCTTCAGAGAAGTCTTCGTGGCCGGGGGTGTCGAGCAGGTTGATCATGTGCTCGCGGTACGGGAACTGCATCACCGAGGTGGTGATGGAGATGCCGCGCTGCTTCTCCATTTCCATCCAGTCGGAGGTGGCATGGCGGTCGGACTTGCGCGACTTCACGGTACCGGCGACGGCAATGGCCTTGCCCATCAGCAGCAGCTTTTCGGTGATGGTGGTCTTACCGGCGTCGGGGTGGGAAATGATTGCGAAAGTGCGGCGCTTCGCGACTTCGGCGGCCTGGTTGGTCATGGGAAATCGCCTGACTGGGGGATTTGAAAGGGGCGATATCATACCTGAAGTTGGGCGGGGACCAAAATCTGCTGATGCAGGGGTTGCAGGTCTGGCCCAGCAGATTCACCACACAATCGCTTTATCACGACAAATGGCCACAGGGCAGTTATTTCAACGCCTGCAGCGCGCCAAGCCGCTGTTTTCTCTCGCCAGATTTGCATTCCCCCAGTGATTAACGCTGGCCAAATGCCGCCTCAAATGGGAACCTTTAGGGCCTTGGAGACGTCCACTCCCCTGCAACCCGCTTCGGTTGAGGGCTGGTTTCATCAGCATTTTCGGGCCCGACGGGGTTCGGCTCATGGCCAGATCGCAGCCTTCGGTTTGCATCTGACTGCTACTCGCGAACACACCACCCGCCGCCACCCCTGGCCGGCAACCAAGAAGTGTGCTCGCCGACAACACAAGGAGTCTGCCTGTGGCTAAACGCTACGGTAAAGGGCTGTTGGGATGGGCCGCCGTGCTCGTCATCCTGGCCCTGCTGGTCCACTGGATCGGCATCGACACGATCGCGCGGTATCGCGACGATCTTGGGTTCTACCTGCAAGCGCACCTGGTATTGGTGCTGGCTTCGATGGCGGCGGCACTGGCCGTGGGCATCCCCGCCGGCATTGCGCTCAGTCGGCCGCACCGGGTCGACAAAGCCGAGCGCTTCATGCAGTTCTTCAACGTTGGCAACACCATTCCCCCCCTGGCCGTTCTGGCCATCGCCCTCAGTATCCTGGGCATCGGCGCCGGGCCGGCGATCTTCGCACTGTTCCTCGCCTCCCTCCTGCCCATCGTGCGCAACACCTACGAAGGCCTGAAAAACGTCCCCGCCTCGCTCAAGGAAGCCGCCACGGGCATTGGCATGACCCCACGCCAGCAACTGTGGCAGGTCGAGCTGCCCAACGCCGTGCCAATCATTGTCGGCGGTGTTCGCGTGGCCCTGGCCTTGAACGTGGGCACCGCACCGCTGGCATTCTTGATTGGCGCCAATAGCCTGGGCAGCCTGATCTTCCCCGGCATCGCCCTGAACAACCAGCCCCAGCTGCTGCTGGGGGCCGCCTGTACCGCACTGCTGGCCCTGCTACTGGACGCGGCGGTGAGTTTCTCCAGCAAGCGCTGGCTGGAACGTGGCCTGGCCCACTAAGGATAGGGAACGCATGAAGAAAACAATCGCCTTGCTGCTGGGCGCGGCCCTGCTGTTCGCAGGATTTGCCCAGGCAGCGGAAAAGCCCCAGATCCGCATCGGCGCGCGGGTGTTCACCGAACAGACCGTACTGGCCGAAATCACCGCGCAGTACCTGCGTGCCAACGGTTTCGACGTGCGCGTCACCACCGGCCTGGGTAGCAACATCGCGCGCCAGGCCCAGGAAACCGGCCAGCTCGACCTGATGTGGGAATACACCGGCGTATCGCTGGTGTCGTACAACCACATCGAAGAACGCATGCCCAGCGCCGAAGCCACCTACGCCAAGGTCAAGGCGCTGGACGCGAAAAAGGGCCTGGTCTGGCTGACCCCGTCGAAGTTCAGCAACACCTACGCCTTGGGCCTGCCCAAGCAAGTGGCCGAGGCCTATCCGCAGGTCAACAGCATCAGCGACCTCAACCAGGTACTGCGTGACGAAAGCGAGCGCAAACACCTGGTGGCACTGGACACCGAGTTCGCCAACCGCCCCGATGGCCTGGTCGGCCTGAAAGCGATGTACGACCTGCAACTGGGCCGCGCCAACATCCGCCAGATGGACGCGGGCCTGGTCTACACCGCCATGCGCAACAACCAGGTGTTCGCCGGCCTGGTGTACACCACCGATGGCCGCCTGAGCGCCTTCAACCTGAAGCTGCTGGAAGACGACAAGCACTACTTCCCTGACTACACGGCCGCGCCAGTGGTGCGCAAGGCCGTGCTCGACGCCAACCCGCAGCTGGCGGGGCTGCTCAAGCCGCTGGCCGAGCAACTGGACGATGAAACCATGCGCCAGCTCAACGCCAAGGTCGATGTCGAGCACCAGAACCCGACCGCCGTGGCCACCGCCTTCCTGCGCGATCACCCACTGACCAGTGAGGGCCAGCCATGAACCTGATCGATACCTTCAACCACCTCGACTGGGCCCAGGTACTGAACCTGACCGGCCAACACATCATGCTGGTCGGTGTGGCCGTGGGCCTGGCGATTCTGGTGGGCGTGCCGCTGGGCATCCTCATGACCCGCTTCCCGGCCCTTGCCGGCCCGCTGCAGGCCAGCGCCACGGTACTGCTGACCATCCCGTCGATTGCCCTGTTCGGCCTGTTGCTGCCGCTTTACTCCAAATTCGGACAAGGCCTCGGGCCGCTACCGGCGATTACCGCCGTGTTCCTGTATTCGCTGTTGCCGATCATGCGCAACACCTACCTGGCCCTGACCAATGTCGAACCCGGCATCCGCGAAGCCGCGCGCGGCATCGGCATGACCTTCGGCCAGCGCCTGCGCATGGTCGAGCTGCCCATCGCCGTGCCGGTGATCCTCGCCGGCGTGCGTACCGCCGTGGTGATGAACATCGGCGTCATGACCATTGCCGCCACCATCGGCGCCGGCGGCCTTGGCGTGCTGATCCTGACCTCCATCAGCCGCAGCGACATGTCGATGCTGCTGGTCGGCGCGGTACTGGTCAGCCTGCTGGCCATCATCGCCGACCTGCTGCTGCAAACCCTGCAACGTGCCCTGACTCCAGAAGGACTGCGCTCATGATCGAACTGAAGAACCTCAGCAAAACCTTCAACGTCAACGGCAAGGACGTCAAAGCCGTCGACGCGGTAAGCCTCACCGTCAACGAAGGGGAAATCTGCGTGTTCCTCGGCCCATCGGGCTGCGGCAAAAGCACCACGCTGAAAATGATCAACCGCCTGATCACGCCAACCTCGGGCCAGGTGTTCATCAATGGCGAGGACACCACCGGGCTGGACGAAGTGACCCTGCGCCGGCACATCGGCTATGTGATCCAGCAGATCGGCCTGTTCCCAAACATGACCATCGAAGAGAACATCACCGTGGTGCCGCGCCTGCTCGGCTGGGACAAACAGAAATGCCACGAGCGTGCCCGCGAACTGATGCACATGATCAAGCTCGAGCCCAAACAGTACCTGCAACGCTACCCGCGCGAGCTTTCCGGTGGCCAGCAGCAGCGTATCGGCGTGATCCGCGCGTTGGCGGCCGATGCGCCGGTGCTGTTGATGGACGAACCGTTCGGCGCGGTCGACCCGATCAACCGTGAAATGATCCAGAACGAATTCTTCGAAATGCAACGGGCGCTGAACAAGACCGTGATCATGGTCAGCCACGACATCGACGAAGCGATCAAGCTCGGCGACAAGATTGCCATCTTCCGGGCCGGCAAGTTGCTGCAGCTGGACCACCCGGACACCCTGCTGGCGCACCCGGCAGACGAGTTCGTGAGCAACTTCGTAGGCCAGGACAGCACCCTCAAGCGCCTGCTGCTGGTGCGCGCCGAAGATGCGGCAGACAACGCCCCGGCGGTCAGCCCGGAAACGCCGGTAAGCGATGCGCTGGAACTGCTCGACGAACACGACCGCCGCTACGTGGTGGTCACCGACGCGCAGAACAAGGCCCTGGGCTATGTACGCCGGCGGGACATGCACCGCCAGCAGGGCACCTGTGGTGACTTCCTGCGCCCGTTCAATGCCACTGCCTCGCACGACGAGCACCTGCGCATCCTGCTGTCGCGCATGTACGAGTTCAACCGGGCGTGGTTGCCGGTGCTGGATGCCGAGCAGGTGTTCCTCGGCGAGGTGACGCAGGAGTCGATTGCGGCGTACCTGAGTTCCGGCCGCTCGCGCGGCGCCAAAACCAGCATCGTATCCCCGGCGGAGGCGGTGGCATCGTGAGGCGCGCTGCCAAGTGATGCGCAGCAAGGTGCGGATACTGGTTTCACGCACCAGAAGCGTCGCATCCGTCGGTCGGTAACAAAAAATTTATGCGCGATTTTCGGTACGTGGGTACCAGAAAAGCGTGGCCATAAATATGAACACCTCCGGTGCCATCGGGTATCAGGCTGCTGCCACAGGGTGGGTCAAAACCCTGTAGCAGCGGCTTCAACCGCACATGAGCCGACGTGGTCCATTCCACAATTTTTTACGCTTGAAACACCACCGGGAACATCAGCCGGTCATATGAGTCGTTTATTCAAACGACAGGTGGCCAATCAACGCCGATCACGCCAGGATTGCCTGTTGATTCTGCATTCTTCACGCCCTAAAGTGCGCGCCGAACGTCCATGCTGGAAACGATCCATCCGGCTCAAGTACTGAGTAGGCGAACCAAAGTGGGGATACGGAGGACGTTCAGTTTGCAGCCACTTAATCTTTCAGTTTGCCCATGGAGTCCCTGAGCATGTCGATCCAGGTCGAAGACTATTTCGCGCGTGATACCTTCCAGAAAATGAAGGCGTTCGCCGACAAGCAGGAAACCCCGTTCGTACTCATCGATACCCAGATGATCAGCCAGGCCTACGACGACCTGCGCGCGGGTTTCGAATTCGCCAAGGTCTACTATGCGGTGAAGGCCAACCCGGCTGTCGAGATCATCGACCTGCTCAAGGAGAAAGGTTCGAGCTTCGACATCGCCTCGATCTACGAGCTGGACAAGGTGTTGGGCCGCGGCGTCAGCGCTGACCGCATCAGCTATGGCAACACCATCAAGAAGTCCAAGGACATCCGCTACTTCTACGAGAAGGGCGTGCGCCTGTATGCCACCGACTCCGAAGCCGACCTGCGCAACATCGCCAAGGCCGCCCCGGGCTCGAAAGTGTACGTGCGTATCCTCACCGAAGGCTCGACCACTGCCGACTGGCCGCTGTCGCGCAAATTCGGCTGCCAGACCGACATGGCCATGGACCTGCTGATCCTGGCCCGCGACCTGGGCCTGGTGCCCTACGGCATCTCCTTCCACGTCGGTTCGCAACAGCGCGACATCAGCGTATGGGACGCCGCCATCGCCAAGGTCAAGGTGATCTTCGAGCGCCTGAAGGAAGAAGACGGCATCGAACTGAAGCTGATCAACATGGGCGGTGGCTTCCCGGCCAACTACATCACCCGTACCAACAGCCTGGAAACCTACGCCGAAGAAATCATTCGCTTCCTCAAGGAAGACTTCGGTGACGAGCTGCCGGAAATCATCCTCGAACCTGGCCGTTCGCTGATCGCCAACGCCGGCATCCTGGTCAGCGAAGTGGTGCTGGTTGCACGCAAGTCGCGTACCGCCGTCGAGCGCTGGATCTACACCGACGTGGGCAAGTTCTCCGGCCTGATCGAAACCATGGACGAAGCCATCAAGTTCCCGATCTGGACCGAGAAGAAAGGCGAAACCGAAGAAGTGGTCATCGCCGGCCCTACCTGCGACAGCGCCGACATCATGTACGAGAACTACAAGTACGGCCTGCCGCTGAACCTGGCCATTGGTGACCGCCTGTACTGGCTGTCGACCGGTGCCTACACCACCAGCTACAGCGCAGTGGAATTCAACGGCTTCCCGCCGCTGAAGGCCTACTACCTGTAATGCACAACGGGGCCGCGAGGCCCCGTTTTCATGTGTGCAGATGCCGAGATCAGCGCTGTCGAGGTGGGAGCCGGCTTGCCGGCGATTGGGCCAGCACAGGCAACTTCAAGCTTCGCGCCGTTCGATTTCCTCGGCATAGCGCGCGGCAAACGCCATGAGCACCGGCCCCGCGCCCTGCAGGGTCACCAGCGCCGCACGCAGAAAGTTCAGGTTACCCTCGACCCGCGCACGCTCCAGCCAAGGCGCAGCCTCGGCCACCTGGCCACGCTCGACCAGCACCAGCCCCAGGCTGAACATGCCGCGAAAATCCCCTGCCTCGGCCGACCGGCGATACCAGCGCACCGCACGCGCGGGGCTGGGCGCGGTGGCAATGCCCTGCTCCAGATAGCGCCCATACAGGTTCATCGACTTGGCATGCCCCTGCTGTGCGGCCTTCTCGTAGCACATCAGCGCCTGCGCCTGGTTGGCCGGCACACCACGCCCGGTCGCCAGCAGGTTACCCAGGTTGTACAGCCCCCAGGCAAGCCCGGCATCGGCGGCGCGGGCATAGTGCACGGCGGCTTGAGCCAGGTTTACCGCACCGCCCCAGCCATGCTCCAGGCAACGCCCGAGCATGTTATGCGCCATGGCGTTGCCACCTTGCGCGGCAATGGCAAACCAGCGCCGGGCAACCTCGGCGTCGGCTTCTATCCCGCGCCCATCGAGCAGAATCTGCCCCAGCAGCAACTGCGCTTCGACCACGCCCTTCCCCGCCGCTGCCAGGATGGCCTGTGCCGCCTTGCCCGGGCTTTGCTCAAGCATGGCCCGCAACCCGGCCACGTCCAGCACTTCCTCACGCCGCAACTGATAGCCCACGGTCAGACCTCGGCCCAGCGGCGCAGCAGGTTGTGGTAGGTGCCCGTCAGTTGCAGCAGCGCAGGGTGTTCTGGCACATCGGCCGTCAGTTGCTGGATGGCATTGTCCATTTCGAACAGCAGCGCGCGCTGGCTGTCCTCACGCACCAGGCTCTGGGTCCAGAAGAAGGCGGCATAGCGCTGCCCGCGGGTGACCGGGTTGACCTTGTGCAGGCTGGTGCCGGGGTACAGCACCAGGTCACCGGCCGCCAGCTTGACCTGCTGCTCACCATAGGTGTCCTGAATGACCAGTTCCCCCCCGTCGTAGCTGCCCGGGTCACTGAGAAACAGCGTGGACGACAGGTCGGTACGCACGCGCTCCGGGCTGCCCTTGGGCTGGCGCAGGGCATTGTCGATGTGAAAGCCGAAATTGCCGCCCTCGCGGTAGCAATTGATCAGTGGCGGGAACACCTTGTGCGGCAACGCTGCCGACAGGAAGCGCGGGGTCTTCCATAGGCGGTCGATCAGCGCGGTGCCGATTTCCTTGGCCAGCGGGTGCCCTTCTGGCAGTTGCAGGTTGTGCTTGGCCTTGGCCGACTGGTAGCCGGCAGTCACCTTGCCATCGGCCCAGTCAGCCTGCTCCAGGGCCTCGCGAATACGGGCCAGTTCGTCAGCGGCGAACAGGCCTGGGATGTGCAGCAGCATGGCAAGGTTACCGTCGGGAACTGTAAAGGCCCAATGATATTGATTCCCTTTTGCGCTACACAAGCCTTTTCGCCGCTTACGACGTTTCAGTTGATTGGAAACTTACGGGCAAATTGTAAAGATTGTAAATTCTTCACGAATGGTAACGAATCTCAATTGTTAGTCACAATCGCTTACATTAGTATCCGCCGCCTCACCACCTTGGGGAAGGTTTCCAGCAATGCGCCAGTCCGTACCATCTGCAGTAAGCTCACCGCGTCTGATCGTTAGCGCCATAGGCATCGCGCTTGGCGCATCCTCGGCCTACGCCGCCGACCCGGCTGCCAGCAGTGCCATCACCCTGGATGCCACCAGCGTGAACGGCAAGGCTGAGCAGGCCAGCAGCGACTACAAAGCCGAGCGCGCAGCTTCGCAGAAGTACACTGCGCCGTTGGTGGACACCCCGCGCTCGGTCACGGTGATCCCGCAACAGGTGATCAAGGATACCAACGCCCTGACCCTGCAAGACGCGTTGCGCACCGTGCCAGGCATTACCTTCGGCGCCGGCGAAGGTGGCAACCCGCAAGGCGACCGCCCGTTCATTCGCGGTTTCGACGCCCAGGGCGACACCTACCTGGACGGCGTGCGCGACACTGGCGCACAAACCCGCGAAATCTTCGCCATCGAGTCGGTTGAAGTGGCCAAGGGCCCGAACTCCGCCGTAGGTGGCCGCGGGGCAGCGGGCGGTACCATCAACCTGGTGAGCAAGCGCGCGCACCTGGGCAACTCGCTGGACGGTGCCTGGACCTGGGGCAGCGACCAGACCCAACGCTATACCTTCGACGGTAACTACCAATTCAGCGATACCGTGGCCGGCCGCCTGAACCTGATGACCCATGAAAGCAACGTCGCAGGCCGCGACAAGGTGAACTACGACCGCTGGGGCATCGCCCCGTCGCTGGCCTTCGGCCTGGGCACGCCAACCCGCGTCAACCTCGACTACTACCACCTGGAAAGCGACGACCTGCCGGATTCGGGCATCCCGTACAGCATCCCGTTGGCTGGCAGCGCTGCCCGTACTTCGGCCCACCCGAGCAAGCCGGATGATGGCGGCGACAGCGACAACTTCTATGGCCTGAGCGGTCGCGACTTCCGCAAGAGCCGGGTGGATATCGCCACCTTCGCCATCGAACACGACCTGACCGACGCGCTGACCGTGAAGAACACCCTGCGCCACGGCAACAGCATGCAGGACTACATCCTCACCCAACCGGACGACAGCAAGGGCAACGTCAACAACGGCAGCGTCTGGCGCCGGGCCAACACCCGCGTTGGCAACACCGCCACCACCACCAACCAGACCGACCTGTTTGGCGAGTTCTACCTGGGCGGCATGAAAAACAGCTTCTCCACCGGCATCGAGCTGAGCCGCGAAGAAAGCGACCGCTCCAGCTACACCGTCAACACCAACACCCGGCTGAACGCATCCGTGTGCAACCCCGGCCTGATCGGCGCCAACAGCGGCTACAACTGCACCTCGCTGAGCAACCCGAACCCGGATGACCCGTGGAACGGCAGTATCGCCCGCAACTACGCCGGCACCGATACCAAGAGCGACACCCGCGCCCTGTATGTATTCAACACCCTTGAGTTGTCGCCTGCATGGCTGGTGAACATGGGCCTGCGTTACGACCACTTCGATACCCAGTACCGCACCTATGACGCTGCTGGCGCCACCGTGGTCAATGCCAAGGGCGTAGCCGCCAAAGGCAAGGATACCAGCGAGTTCGTCACCGGCCAGCTGGGCCTGGTATGGAAACCGGCCGACAACGGCAGCGTCTACGTGTCCTACGCCACCTCTGCTACCCCACCGGGTGCAATGCTGGGCGAAGGCATGGAGGCCAACCCACTGGGCAACACCACCGACCGTGCCGGCAACCTGTTGAGCAGCGACATGGAGCCGGAAGAAACCACCAACTACGAAATCGGCACCAAGTGGGACCTGCTCGACCAGCGCCTGTCGCTGACCGCCGCGCTGTTCCGCACCGAGAAGGAAAACGCGCGCGTTCAGGTCGATACCACAAGCTACGAGAACGTCGGCGAAACCCGCGTGCAGGGTATCGAACTGTCGGCCAGCGGCAAGATCACCGCCAAGTGGCAAGTGTTCGCTGGCTACACCTACATGCAGGCCCGCCAGATCGACGGCGGCCCGCTGGGCAAGGCCAACGACGGCAACCAGTTGCCGAACACGCCGAACAACAGCGCCAGCGTGTGGACCACCTACGCGATTACACCAAAGCTGACCGTGGGCGGCGGTGCGTTCTACGTGGATGACGTGTACGGCAGCGTAGCCAACACCACCATGGTCGACAGCTACGTACGCTACGACGCCATGGCTGCCTACAAGCTGACCAAGAACATCGACCTGCAATTGAACGTGCAGAACCTGACCAACGAGGTTTACTACGACAAGACCTTCTCCACCCACTTCGCCAACCAGGCGGCTGGGCGCACGGCATTGCTGACCACCAGCGTGCACTTCTGACAGGGGTTGGGTTGACCGGGCGGCGCTGGTAAAACGCAACACGCTAAAAAACACCCACCCCGGCCCCGTTCATCTCCGTGAGCGGGGCTTTTGCGTATCAAGGCATAATGCACGCCGCGCAGCATGCGGCAGAAACACAAGGTGATGATGTGGTGAAGAAGACGCTGTTCCAATTGCACTGGTTCTTTGGCATCACCGCTGGCCTGGTGCTGGCCTTGATGGGCATTACCGGAGCGCTGTACTCGTTCCAGGAAGAACTGCTGCGCGCCTTCAATGCCGACGTGCTGAAGGTCGAGGTGCGCGCCGAAGGCGTACTGCCGCCAGCCGAGCTGGTGCAACGGGTCGAAGCCCAGCAACACGAGAAGGTATCGATGCTGTGGGTGGATGTGCGCGAAGGCAATGCCGCCCGTATCTTCTTCATGCCCGCACCGGGCGAACGCCGTGGCCTGCTGCGCTACGCCGACCCGTACACCGGCGAGCTCAAGGGCGAAGTGGCCGGGCAAGGCTTCTTCAACCTCATGCTCACCCTGCACCGCTTCCTGGCGATGGGTGATACCGGCCGGCAGATCACGGGCGCTTGCACCCTGCTGCTGGTGTTTTTCTGCCTGTCCGGCCTGTACCTGCGCTGGCCGCGCAAGGCGCTTAACTGGCGCACATGGCTGACCTTGGACTGGGCCAAGAAGGGCCGCGCCTTCAACTGGGACCTGCACGCCGTGGCCGGCACCTGGTGCCTGCTGTTCTACCTGCTGTTTGCCCTGACCGGGCTGTTCTGGTCCTACGAGTGGTACCGCGAAGGCCTAAACAGGCTGCTGGCCGATGCCCCGGCCGCTGGCCAGCAGCACAAACGCGGTGAAGGCCGAGGCCGACACGGGCCGCAAAAGGTCGACCCCAATGCGCCGCCGCGGGTGGTCGACTACGATGCCATCTGGGCCAGCCTCAAACAGGCTGCCGGGCCCGGCCTGGCGGCGTACAACCTGCGCCTGCCAGCGGCAGGCGGCCAGCCGGCCAACCTGTTCTACCTGCTGGACAGCGCCGACCACCCACGGGCCTTCAACACCCTGGTGCTGGACCCGGCCAGCGGCCAGGTCAAGCGCCAGGAGCGCTATACCGACAAATCCTTCAAGGCCCAACTGCTGCAAAGCATCTACGCCCTGCATGTGGGTGAATACTTTGGCCTGCCGGGGCGCATCATCGTCACCATCGCCAGCCTGACCATGCCGCTGTTCTTCGTCACCGGCTGGCTGCTGTACCTCGACCGCCGCCGCAAGAAGCGCCAGGTGAGCGCCGCTCGCGGCAGCGTGGCCGCCAACAGTGGCAGCGGCGACAGCTGGCTGATCGGTTTCGCCAGCCAGAGCGGCCTGGCCGAGCAACTGGCCTGGCAGAGCGCTGGCCAGTTGCAGGCAGCCGGCCTGCCGGTGCAGGTCCGCGCCCTGGCCGAGCTGGGTGAGGCAGACTTGCGCCAGGCCCGCCGCGCACTGTTTGTGGTCAGCACCTTCGGCGACGGTGAAGCCCCCGACAGCGCGCGCGCCTTCGAGCGCAAAGTGCTTGGGCAACCCTGGGCGCTGAACAACCTCAGCTACGCCCTGCTCGCCCTTGGCGATCGCCAGTACCCGCACTTCTGCGGTTTCGCCCGCCGCCTGCAAGCGTGGCTCGCCGAGCGCGGGGCCAACAGCGCGTTCAGCCCGGTGGAAGTGGACAATGCCGACCAGGCTGCCCTGCAGCAGTGGCAGCAAGCGCTGGCGCAGCTGACCGGGGCCCAGCCGGTGGCCGCCTGGCAACCGCCAAGTTTCGCCAACTGGACGCTGGTGCAGCGCAAGCTGCTCAACCCCGGCAGCCAGGGCCGGCCGGTCTACCTGCTAGGCTTGCAACCGCAAACCCCGGTCAGTTGGGAGGCTGGCGACCTGGTGGAGGTGCTGCCACTCAATGGTCCACCGCGGGTCGCCGCGTTCCTCAAGGGCATGGCGGTCGATGCAACCACAGCGGTGCAGGTCAATGGCCTGAGTGAAACCCTGGCCCAGGCGCTGGCCGGTCGCCAGTTGCCCACGCGCCGTGATCACCTGATCGGCCTGCAGCCGCAGGCGCTGGTCGATGCCCTGGTACCGATTGGCAGCCGTGAATACTCCATCGCCTCGATTGCCAGCGATGGCGTGCTCGAGTTGATCGTACGCCAAGAGCGCCACGCCGATGGGCAGCTGGGCCTGGGTTCCGGCTGGTTGACCGAGTACCTGCCGCTCAATGGCACGCTGAGCCTGCGCCTGCGCCGCAACAGCAGCTTCCACCTGCCGGGCCACGCCGCACCCATGATCCTGATCGGCAACGGCACTGGCCTGGCCGGCCTGCGCAGCCTGATGCGGGCGCGGGTGAATGCGGGGGAGCAGCGCAACTGGCTGCTGTTCGGTGAGCGTAACCGCGCCCATGACCTGTTGTGTGGTGAAGAGCTGCAAGGCTGGCTGGCCAACGGCGACCTGGCACGGCTGGACCTGGCGTTCTCTCGCGATCAAGCCGAAAAGGTGTATGTGCAGGATGTGTTGCTGCAGCAGGCCGAGGCGTTCAAGCGTTGGCTGGCAGAGGGTGCGTGTGTGTATGTCTGCGGCAGCCTGCAAGGCATGGCTGCGGGGGTGGATGCCGCGCTCAATGGCATTCTTGGGGAGGCCGCTGTGCAGCAGCTGATCGAGGATGGGCGGTATCGGCGGGATGTGTACTGATCAGCCTTTGATGTAGCCGGCACTGGCCTCTTCGCGGGTAAACCCGCTCCTACATCGGTCGTTGTAGGAGCGGGTTTACCCGCGAAGAGGCCGGCCCTGCTGTCAGTGCAGCTCGAAGGTATCGGCATCGAGGTTGGCCGGGAACTTGGTGCGGTACGCCGCCAGCTCCGCCGCACTCAGCACCACGGTAAACACCCCGTCCGCCTCGCCGGCACTCAGCAGGCTCTCACCCTGGAAGTCCAGCACCTGGCTGTCACCGGAATAGGCAAAGCCCTTGCCGTCCGTCCCCACCCGGTTCACCGCGGCCACATAGCACAAGTTCTCGATGCCCCGCGCCGGCAACAGGCGGTTCCAGTGCTGGCGGCGAGCGGCCGGCCAGTTGGCGGTGTACAGCAGCAGGTCGGTGTCCTGGGCGTCGCGGCTCCATACCGGGAAGCGCAGGTCGTAGCAGATCAGCGGGCGAATCCGCCAGCCCTTGAGCTCGAACTGCACCTGGCGCTCGCCCGGGGTGTAATGCTTGTGCTCGCCCGCCATGCGGAACAGATGGCGCTTGTCGTAGTGCAGAATCTCGCCATCCGGGCGCGCCCACAGCAGCCGGTTGCGGTGGCTGCCATCGGCCGCCTGCACGATCACGCTTCCGGTAATCACCGCGTTGTACTTTTTCGCCTGCGCCTTGAGCCATTTGTAGGTGGGGCCATTCTCAGGCTCGCACAGGCTTTCCGATTGCATGGAAAACCCCGTGGTGAACATCTCTGGCAGGATCACCAGGTCCACTTCACCGGCCTGCTCAAGCAGTACCTCGAAGTGCGCGTAATTGGCCTCGCGGTCATGCCAGGCAAGGGTAGTCTGCACCAGGGCGATTTTCAGGTTCGGCAATGTGCTCAGATCGCGCATAGTTTCTCCGCTGCCTGGCGCAGCGTCTCCTCTCGTTTGGCAAAGCACAGGCGCACCAGGCGTTGCTCGGGGATGGGGTGCTGGTAGAACACCGACACCGGAATGGTCGCTACGCCGTGCTCACGGGTCAGCCACAGCGCCATGTCGACATCATTCAGGTCCGGGCGTATGTGCGAATAGTCCACCAGCTGGAAATAAGTGCCCGCCGTGCGGGTAAAGCGCAATCGCGAACCCTCCAGCAAGCCGCAGAACAGGTCGCGCTTGGCCTGGTAAAAGGCCGGTAACTCATCGATGTGCTCCGGGTGCTCGGCCATGAAGTCGGCCAACGCGCACTGCAGCGGGGTGACGCCGCAAAAGTTGACGTACTGGTGCACCTTTCGCAGTTCGGCGCTCAGCGCCGGCGGGGCGATCACGTAACCGGTCTTCCAGCCGGTGACGTGGTAGGTCTTGCCGAACGAACTGACCACGAAGGCGCGCGGGTACAGCTGCGCATGGGCCAGCACGCTGGCGTGGCGTACCCCATCGTAGACCAGGTGCTCGTAGACCTCGTCGCTGACCAGGTAAATATCCCGGTCGGCGATCAGCTGCGCCAGCTGGTCGAGGTCTTCGCGGGTGATCAGGGCGCCGCTGGGGTTGTGCGGGGAATTGAGGATGACCATGCGCGTGCGCGGGCTCAGGGCATCGCTGAACTTCTGCCAGTCGATACGGAAGTCGCCATCGCTCAATTGCACATGCACGCAACGGCCACCGGCCAGTTCCACCGAAGGCTCGTAGCTGTCGTAGCACGGATCGAAGACGATCACCTCGTCACCGGCATGCACCACCGCCTGAATGGCGCAGAAGATCGCCTCGGTGGCGCCGGGGGTGATGGTCACTTCCTGGTCGGCATCCACCTTCGCCCCGTACAAGCGCTCCACCTTGGCCGCCACTTGCTGGCGCAGAGCCGGCAGGCCGGTCATCGGCGAGTACTGGTTATGCCCGGCGGCCACATGCCGGCCTACTGCATCGAGCAGTGCCTGTGGGCCATTGAAATCGGGAAACCCCTGCGACAGGTTCAACGCGCCAGTTTGCACGGCGAGCTGGGACATGGTGGTGAAGATGGTCGTGCCGACATTCGGCAGTTTGCTGCGGATCATGGAGCCCTCTTTCCTGGGGACTGAGAGCTATAAGCTACAAGTTTCAAGCTGCAAGCCACAAGAAAAAGCAGCGAGATACGCGGCCTGCTTTTACTTGCGGCTTGCAGCTTGCAACGGATTAACGCTTGTCGCGGCGCTTCTTCTCGGCCTTCTTGTGGTGCGACATCAGCCGGCGCTTCTTGTTGACCTGGCGGTCTGTGAGGGTGTTCTTCTTGCCCTCGTACGGGTTCTCACCGCCCTTGTATTCGATGCGGATCGGCGTGCCGACCAGCTTCAGCACACGGCGGTAGGTGTTTTCCAGGTAGCGCGAGTACGACTTCGGAATCTTCTCGGTCTGGTTGCCGTGGATCACGATCAGCGGCGGGTTGGCCCCGCCCAGGTGGGCATAGCGCAGCTTGATGCGACGACCGTTGACCAGCGGCGGCTGGTGCTCGCTCACCGCATCTTCGAGGATTTGCGTCAGGCGGCTGGTCGGCCAGCGGGTGACCGCCGACTTGAAGGCAGCCTGCACCGACTTGTACAGGTTGCCCACGCCAGTGCCATGCAAGGCGGAAATGAAGTGGATGTCGGCGAAGTCGACGAAGAACAGCCGGCGTTCCAGTTCGGTCTTGACGTAGTCACGCTCGCCCGGCTGCATGCCGTCCCACTTGTTCAGGGCAATGACGATCGCGCGCCCGGCTTCCAGGGCAAAGCCCAGCAGGTTCAAGTCGTGGTCGACCACACCTTCGCGGGCGTCCATGACGAAGATCACCACGTTGGCGTCCTTGATCGCCTGCAGCGTCTTCACCACCGAGAACTTTTCGACTTCCTCGTGGATCTTGCCACGCTTGCGCACGCCGGCAGTGTCGATGAACGTGTACTTCTCGCCATCGCGCTCGAACGGAATATAGATACTGTCGCGGGTGGTGCCCGGCTGGTCGTACACCACCACACGCTCTTCACCGAGCATGCGGTTGACCAGGGTCGACTTGCCGACGTTCGGGCGGCCGATGATGGCGATCTTGATGCCATCCTTTTCGCTCGGGCCCGGAATGCGCACAGCCTCTTCGCCTTCGGCGACATCGGCGTCCAGGGCTTCCTCGACCTGGTCGCGCGGCAGGTGGCCGAGCACGGCCTCCATCAGCGCGTTGATACCGCGGCCCTGGGAACCGGCTACCGGAATGGCGTTGCCCATGCCCAGCGGCGAGAACTCGGCGCGAGCCACGTCGGCGTCGATGTTGTCGATTTTGTTGGCGACCAGAATCGCCTCTTTGTTGCGTTTGCGCAGGTGCTCGGCAATCATCTGGTCGGCGGCGGTCATGCCGGCGCGGGCATCGACCAGGAACAGGACGTAGTCGGCCTCTTCAATGGCCATGAGCGACTGCTCGGCCATTTTCTCGTCCATGCCCACTTCGTCACCGGTGATACCGCCGGTGTCGATCAGGATGAAGGAACGACCCTGCCAGCTGGCATCACCATACTGGCGGTCACGGGTCAGGCCCGACAGGTCACCGACGATGGCATCGCGGGTCTTGGTCAGGCGGTTGAACATGGTGGATTTGCCGACGTTCGGGCGGCCCACCAGGGCAATTACGGGAACCATCGGCTCTCCACTCTCGAATTCTTGAAAATGCAAAGGCCGCTGCAAGGCAGCGGCCGGAGTACGGGCGGCGCTTCCTGCGCCGCGGCTTGAAGCCCGCCAAGGCTTCAAGCATAGCTTCAGCGGATGGTCAGTGCCTCGAGCTTGCCGCTGTTGCCGAAGACATAGATGGTGTCACCGACCACAAGTGGGCGGGCGCGCAGGCCATCGCTGTCGATACGCTCACGGCCCACGAAGCGCCCATCGACCTGGCTCAGCAGGTGCAGGTAACCTTCGAAGTCGCCCACGGCCACGTAGCTGGAATACACTTCCGGCGCAGAGAGCTGGCGACGGGCCATGCTGTCGTTGGACCACAGGGCGCTGGAAGTGCGCTCGTCGACACTTTCGACAGTGCCTGAAGCTTCGCTGACGTAAACGTTACCGAAGCCCTGGGCGACACCCACGTAGCTGGAGGCATCACGCTGCCACAGCACACGGCCGCTTTCCAGGTCCAGGCCCGCTACGCGGCCCTGGTAAGTGCTGACATACAGGGTTTGACCAGACAGCAGCAGACCGCCATCGATGTCGACCACGCGCTCCAGCTCGGAACGGCCCTGGGGAATGGCCACGCGGCTTTCCCACACCGGCACGCCGTTGTTGATGTCCACCGCCACCACCTTGCCGGTCGACAGGCCGGCAATGGCCAGGCGGTTGGTGACGATCGGCGCACCGGTGCCACGCAGGGTCAGTACGGCCGGAGTGTTTTCGTAGATCCAGCGGCGGTCGCCGGTAGCGGCGTCCAGGCCGATCAGGCGGTCGTCCTGGGTCTGCACCACAACCACGTCACCGTTGTTGGCAGGCGGGGCCAGCACTTCGCTGGTCACGCGGGAGCGCCAGCGTTCTTCACCGGTGCTGGAATCCAGGGCAATGACTTCACCCTTGAGGGTGCCGAGCATGACCAGGCCGTAACCCACGCCCACTGCGCCGGAAACCGGCAGCTCCAGGTCCTTGTTCCAGACCACGTCGCCGGTGATGCGATCGAGGGCATAGACGTCGCCGTGTACGTCGGAAGCGTAGATGCGGTCGTTCTCGATGGCCGGTACCAGGGTGTTGTAGGTTTCACCCTGGCCGTCACCGATCGAACGGCTCCACTGCTTCTTCAGCACCACTTCCTCGGTGAACTTGGTCAGCTCGGCCGGGGGCAGTTCCTTCTTGCTGTTGCTGCTGCAACCTGCGGCCAGTACGGCCAGGGTCAGCACTGCTGCATGTTTCCAACCGATCACTTACGCGTCCCCTTTAGCCAGGTCATCCAGCTTCAATTGCAGGCCACCGACTGCGGCGTCATCGGACAACGCAGCCTTGGCTTTCTCGTAAGCGCTGTGCGCGTCGCTGGCGCGCCCCAGTTGCACCAGCAGGTCACCCTTCAGCTCTTCACGGCTGGCCAGGAACGCCTTGTCGGCATCACCGTCAAGCAGCTTCAGGGCATCTTCGGCCTTGTTCTGGGCGGCCAGCACACGAGCCAGGCGCTGGCGCGAGATTTCGCCCAGGGTGGCATCGGCAGGCTTGTCCAGCACACCCTTGAGCTCGGCGGCGGCGTCGTCGAGCTTGCCGCTCTCGACCGCGACCTTGGCCACGAACAGGCTACCGTACTGGGCATAGGCCGTGCCGCCAAACTCGCTCTTGAGCTTGCCGGCCAGTTCCGCGACCTTGGTGGCGTCGGGCTGACCGCTTGGCGTCAGGCTGGTTTCGAGCAGGGCCTGGTACAACTGCGAGGCCCCTTGCGACTGGTTGTTCTGGTACTTGTGCCAGGTATTCCAGCCCAGCACCACCACACCTGCCAGCAATGCGCCGGTCAGCAGCGGCTTGCCATTGCGGTTCCACCAGTCCTTGACCCCTGCCAGGTCATCATCATCAGTACTCGACACCCCAATACTCCTTTTCGCCTATTCGTTGTTGAACCGCGTTACGCCTGCGCGATCGCGGTTTCCAGGTGCTCGGCAAGAGCATCCCAGGCAATGTTCTGTTGCTCGCCCTGGCCACGCAGTGGCTTCAAGCCGATGACTTGCTTGGCCAGTTCGTCGTCACCGAGGATCAGGGCGAACAGCGCACCGCTTTTATCGGCTTTCTTGAACTGGCTCTTGAAACTGCCGCCGCCGGCGTTGACGGCCAGGCGCAAGCCCGGCAAACGGTCGCGCAAACCTTCGGAAAGGCGCAGCCCGGCCAGCTCGGCCTGCTCGCCAAAGGCACACAGGTAGACGTCGACAGTACGGCTGATGGACTCCGGCACCTTGCCCAGGGTTTCCAGCAGCAGGATCAGACGCTCGATACCCATGGCGAAACCAACGCCGGTGGTCGGTTTGCCGCCCATCTGCTCGACCAGGCCGTCGTAGCGGCCACCGGCACACACGGTGCCCTGGGCGCCGAGCTTGTCGGTCACCCACTCGAATACGGTCTTGCTGTAGTAGTCCAAGCCACGCACCAGCTTGGTGTTGATCACGAACGGAATGCCGGCGGCCTCCAGGCGAGCCTTGAGGCCCTCGAAGTGCACGCGTGAAGGTTCGTCCAGGTAGTCTTCCAGCTTTGGCGCCCCAACCAGCACCGCCTGGGTGTTCTGGTCCTTGCTGTCGAGAATGCGCAGCGGGTTGCTTTTCAGGCGGCGCTGGCTGTCTTCATCCAGCTGCTCCAGGCGTGCGGACAGGAACTCGACCAGCGCATCACGGTAGCGGGCGCGGGCCTCGCTGGTGCCGAGGCTGTTGAGTTCGAGCTTGACCGCGTCCTGGATGCCCAACAGGCCCCACAGGCGCCAGGTCAGCATGATCAGCTCGGCGTCGATGTCCGGGCCGTCGAGGTTGAACACTTCCACGCCAATCTGGTGGAACTGGCGGTAACGGCCCTTCTGCGGGCGTTCGTGGCGGAACATCTGGCCGATGTACCACAGTTTCTGCACCTGGCCGTTACCGGTGATGCCGTGCTCGAGCACGGCACGCACGCAGGCGGCGGTGCCTTCAGGGCGCAAGGTCAGCGAGTCGCCGTTGCGGTCCTCGAAGGTGTACATCTCTTTTTCGACGATATCGGTCACTTCGCCGATCGAGCGCTTGAACAGCTCGGTGAACTCGACGATCGGCGTGCGGATCTGGCTGTACCCGTAGGTGTCCAGCAGGCCGGCGACAGTGCCTTCGAAGTAGCGCCACAGCGGCGACTGTTCTGGCAGGATGTCGTTCATGCCACGAATGGCTTGCAGCGATTTGCTCACGAAAAGTCCTTACGAATTCTGTGTGTCAGCCACGGACGATCAGCGCCGCGTCGGCTTCGGCCTTTTCGGCCGCTTTCTGGCGGATGAGTTTTTCCAGCTCATCGACCAGGTTGTCGTTGGTCAGTTTCTGCGCCGGCTTGCCGTCGATGTAGATCAGGTTCGGCGTGCCGCCAGTCAGGCCGACATGGGCTTCCTTGGCTTCACCCGGGCCGTTGACCACGCAACCGATCACTGCCACGTCCAGCGGTACCAGCAGGTCTTCCAGGCGCCCTTCCAGCTCGTTCATGGTCTTGACCACATCGAAGTTCTGCCGCGAGCAGCTCGGGCAGGCGATGAAGTTGATGCCGCGCGAGCGCAGGTGCAGCGACTTGAGGATGTCGTAGCCGACCTTCACTTCTTCGACCGGATCGGCCGCCAGGGAGATGCGAATGGTATCGCCAATGCCTTCGGCCAGCAGCATACCGAGGCCGACGGCGGATTTCACCGTGCCTGAACGCAGGCCACCGGCTTCGGTGATGCCCAGGTGCAGCGGCTGCACGATCTGCCTGGCCAACAGGCGGTAGGCCTCCACGGCCATGAACACGTCGGAGGCCTTGACGCTGACCTTGAAGTCCTGGAAGTCCAGGCGGTCGAGGTGCTCGACATGGCGCAGGGCCGACTCGACCAGCGCGGCCGGGGTAGGCTCGCCGTACTTCTTCTGCAGGTCTTTTTCCAGCGAACCGGCGTTGACACCGATGCGGATCGGGATGCCGCGGTCGCGGGCGGCGTCCACCACTGCGCGCACACGGTCTTCGCGGCCGATGTTGCCCGGGTTGATACGCAGGCAATCGACGCCCAGCTCGGCCACGCGCAGGGCGATCTTGTAGTCGAAGTGGATATCGGCTACCAGCGGCACGCTCACCTGTTGCTTGATCTTGCCGAAGGCTTCGGCAGCGTCCATGTCTGGCACCGACACCCGCACGATGTCCACGCCGGCATCGACCAGGCGCTGGATTTGCGCCACGGTGGCGGCCACATCGTTGGTGTCGGTGTTGGTCATGCTCTGCACCGCGATGGGGGCATCACCACCCACCGGCACATTGCCGACCCAGATTTTGCGGGATTCGCGACGTTTGATCGGAGATTCGCCGTGCATGACTTACTGTCCCAACTTCAGGCGAGCAGTCTCGCCACTGGTGAACGGGGCAACATCGACGGCCTGGCCGTTGTAGCTGACCTGGGCGCCCCGGGCGAAGCCCAGGCGTACCGCGAACGGCGGCTTGCCGGTCAGTTCGAGGTTGTCCCCTTTGCGCTTGATGGCGCTGAACAGCACCTTGCCGTTGCCGTCGGAAACCTGGGTCCAGCAATCGGCGGTGAACTGAATGGCGACCTTGCCGCTACCGGCCGGCACTGGCGCAGGCTCACTGGCGGCGACCGCCGCGGCAGGAGCTGCAGGCGTGGCGGCGGCCGGCGCGGCCGTAGCGGGAGCTACAGGGGCCGCCGTGGCCGCCGGGGTGCTGGCGGCTGCCTGCACGGGCGCCTGCTGGGCAGTTGCCGCCCCAGCGGCTGGCTCTGTGGCTGTACCGGCCGCCGGCTGCTCGCCAGCTGCAGCGGGTTGTTCGCCCGTGCCCTGCGCCAACGGCAGCGGTGCAGTCTCAGCCTGCTGGCCGGCGGTAACGGCCTGGTCTTCAGGCTCATCGAGCGGGTGGATCTGGGTGGTGCCGTCGGCGCTTTCGACTTCGACATGCTCCAGGGCCATCTTGGCCAGGTCCTTGCCGCGCAGGCTGCCCTGGTCCTGCCACCAGACGAAACCGCCACCGACCACGGCAAGCAGCAACAGCAGGCTGACGCCGCGCAGGATGTTGTGCGACAGGCGCGTCGGCTCTTCGATGCGGCCCAGCGAATGCACGTCGCTGCCCTTGGCATGGGTACCGGTGTAGCGGTCGAAGGCATCGACCAGCGCAGCCTGGTCCAGGTCCAGCAGCTTGGCGTAGGCACGTATGTAGCCACGGGCAAACGTATGCCCGGGCAGCTTGTCGAAGGCGCCGGTTTCCACGTGGTTCAGCGAACTGACAGTGAGGTTTAGCTTGCGGGCCACCTCGGCTTGCGACCAGTCCCGTTTCTCACGGGCCAGGCGCAAAAGCTCACCGGGGTTCTGGCCAGGCGCTACTGCTACTTCGGGATGCGCGGCGTTCATCGTTGCTCCGACAGGTATTGCTGATATTCCGGCGTACCGGGATAAAGTCGTTGTAATTGCTGGCCCGTTTCGGCCAGTGCGCCCTGCTCGTCGAACACCCTGGCAAGGCGGCTGCCCAGCAGCAGGCTACGGGCATCGTGCGCGCTCAGCTCGCTGAAACGATCGTAGTAGTCCCGGGCCGGCACATAATGCCTGTTTTCGTAGGACAACTCAGCCATTTCCAGCAACGCCCTGGGTTGCCGCTGGTTGAGCTGCAATGCTTTCACCAGATAGGCCTGTGCCTGGTCCCGGCGTTCGAGCCTCAAGGCAGTCAGGCCAAGGTTCTCGTATACGCGCGAGCGCTCAGGATACAGGGTATCGGCACTGGCCAGGCGAAACATCTGCTCGGCCTCGGCAAATCGCCCCTGAGCATAAAGGAAACTGCCGTAGTTGTTGCGAATTCGCGTATTGCCGCCGCTGCTTTGCAGGGCCTTGCGAAAGTGTGTTTCGGCCAGCGCCGGCTCACCTTCGGCCTGGAACACCAGCGCCAGGGCCGCGTGCGCATCGGCATCGCTGCTGTCCAGGGCCAGGGCCTTGCCCAGTGGCGCCTTGGCCTGTTCGGTCAAACCCTGTTGCAAATAACCCAGCCCAAGCTGCACGTAGGCACGCCCCGCTTCGGCCCTGCCCTGGCGGCTGCCCAGCGGGTCGCTCGCGCCGCCCGACACGCAGCCGGCCAGCAGCGAAAGCGCAAGGATCGACAGCGCGGCGCGCAGGCTCATGGGCAAGGTCCCGGTCAGTGGCTGGCGGCGCTGTCTTGCAGCTCGACATCCGCAGACAGTTGGCGCACAGCAATATAGCGCTCACTGCGGCGCGTGCGGTCGTTGACCTGCCCCACCAACTGACCGCAGGCAGCGTCGATGTCGTCGCCTCGAGTAGTACGGGTGGTCACGTTGAAACCACCGTGGTGCAGCAGGTCCTGGAAACGACGAATGGCATTGTTGCTAGGCCGCTCATAGCCCGAATGCGGGAACGGGTTGAACGGGATCAGGTTGATCTTGCACGGCACGTCGCGCAGCAGCTCGATCATTTGCGCGGCATGCTCTGGCTGGTCGTTGACGTCCTTGAGCAGGGTGTACTCGATGGTCAGCACGCGCTTGCCGCCCAGGGTAGCCATGTAGCCCATGCACGATTCCAGCAGCATTTTCAGCGGGTACTTCTTGTTGATCGGCACCAGCTTGTTGCGCAGCTCGTCGTTAGGGGCGTGCAGCGACAGTGCCAGCGACACGTCGATGTGCTTGGCCAGCTCGTCGATCATCGGCACCACGCCCGAGGTGGACAAGGTGACGCGACGCTTGGAAATGCCGTAGCCCAGGTCATCCATCATGATTTTCATGGCGGCGATGACGTTGTCGAAGTTCAGCAGAGGCTCGCCCATGCCCATCATCACCACGTTGGTAATGGCGCGGTCGATTTTGGCAGGGACGGTCCCGAAGGATTTGTTGGCAAGCCACACCTGGCCGATCACTTCGGCGGCGGTGAGGTTGCTGTTGAAGCCTTGCTTGCCGGTGGAGCAGAAGCTGCAGTCCAGGGCACAGCCGGCTTGCGACGATACGCACAGGGTGCCGCGGTCGTCGGTAGGAATGTAGACGGTTTCGACGCAGCTGCCGGAGGCAACGCGGATCACCCACTTGCGGGTGCCGTCGGCGGAAATGTCTTCACTGACCACTTCCGGGGGGCGAATCTCGGCAACGGCCTCGAGCTTCTCGCGCAAGGCCTTGCCAACGTTGGTCATGGCCGCAAAATCGGACACGCCAAAATGGTGAATCCATTTCATCACCTGGCCGGCGCGGAAGCGCTTCTCCCCGATAGAGTCGAAGAATTGTTCCATTTCCGGCTGGGTCAGGCCCAACAGGTTGATTTTGCCAGTAGATGTCGTCATGGATTCACCCTCACCCGTAAGCTTTCGCTTAGCGAGTGGTTACCTCGGTAGCAGCGAAGAAGTAAGCGATTTCGCGAGCAGCAGCAGCTTCGGAGTCCGAACCGTGAACGGCGTTGGCGTCGATGGACTCGGCGAAGTCGGCGCGGATGGTGCCAGGAGCAGCTTCTTTAGGGTTGGTAGCGCCCATCAGCTCACGGTTCTTGGCGATGGCGTTTTCGCCTTCCAGGACCTGAACAACGACCGGACCGGAAGTCATGAAGGCAACCAGGTCACCGAAGAAGCCGCGCTCGCTGTGCTCAGCGTAGAAGCCTTCGGCTTCGGCTTTGGACAGTTGCTTGATTTTCGAGGCAACGATTTTCAGGCCGGCTTCTTCGAAACGGGTGGTGATCTTGCCGATGACGTTTTTGGCAACGGCGTCAGGCTTGATGATCGAGAAGGTACGTTGAACAGCCATGGAAAACTCCAGAATATGAGTGTTACGAAAAATTAAACCCGCGAATTATACGCGGGTTCGAGGGGATTGCCTAACCTGCACGCAACGCTTAGTCGGCTTCGTCAATCCAGGCGGCCTGGATTGCCTCAAGCACTTTCTCACCGCCGCGTGACGGATCGTCGCTGAACTCTGGCAATGCCAGCACCCAGCGGTGCAGGTCGACGAAATTCACATATTTAGGATCGACTTCCGGCTTGCTTTCTGCAAGCTGGATGGCGATTTCAAGTACATCAACCCATTTCAGACTCATGTACAGGCCCTCAGTGCGGTGCTTCGGCAGCGTGGTTCAGCGAATACTTGGGGATCTCGATGGTCAGGTCCTGGTCGGCGACCACCACCTGGCAACCCAGGCGCGACTGCGCCTCCAGGCCCCAGGCTTTGTCCAGCATGTCCTCTTCCAGCTCGTCGGCTTCTTCGAGCGAATCGAAACCTTTGCGAACAATACAGTGGCAGGTGGTGCAAGCCTTGACCCCGCCACAGGCGCTTTCCATCTCGATGTGATGGTCGTGGGCCAGCTCCAGGATGTTGGTCCCGGCTGGCACATCCACGGTCAGGCCTTCAGGGCAGAACTTCTCATGCGGCAGGAAGGTTACCAGCGGCATCGATTACTCCTCGATCTCATTCAGGTTGCGCCCGGCCAGTGCGGCTTTGACCGTCGAATCAAGGCGACGGGCGGCAAATGCGTCGGTCACCTGCGACAGACGCTTGGTCTGTTGCTCGATGGCTGCGCCATCGGTGCCCGCCAGCAAATCACGTAGTTCTTGCATCTGGAATTCGATGGCGTCGCGCTCGTCACTGCTGAGCAAGCGTTCGCCGTCGGCGTCCAGGGCGCCCTGTACCGCTTCGAGCAGGCGCTCGGCGTCCACCTGGTGCTCGCGCAACTGGCGGGCATGCTTGTCGGAACCGGCGTGTTCGAACGAGTCCTTGAGCATGCGGGCGATTTCGCCGTCGGTCAGGCCGTAGGACGGCTTGACCTGGATGCTGGCTTCCACGCCCGAACCCAGCTCGCGCGCGGCAACGCTGAGCAGGCCGTCGGCATCCACCTGGAAGGTGACGCGGATTTTTGCCGAGCCGGCGACCATGGCCGGAATGCCACGCAGCTCGAAACGCGCCAGCGAGCGGCAGTCGCTGATCAGCTCACGCTCGCCTTGCAGCACGTGGATCATCATGGCCGTCTGGCCGTCTTTGTAAGTGGTGAACTCCTGGGCACGCGCCACCGGAATGGTAGTGTTGCGCGGGATCACCTTCTCCATCAGCCCGCCCATGGTTTCGAGGCCAAGCGACAGCGGAATGACATCGAGCAGCAGCAGTTCGCCACCTTCGCGGCGGTTGCCGGCCAGGGTATCGGCCTGAATCGCGGCGCCGATGGCCACCACCTGGTCCGGGTCGATCGAGGTCAGCGGCGTACGGCCAAACAGCGCACCCACCGCATCGCGCACACGCGGCACGCGGGTCGAGCCACCGACCATGACCACGGCGCTGACTTCGTCCATTTCAACGCCGCTGTCGCGCACCGCGCGGCGGCAAGCCTTGAGGCTGCGGGCGATCATCGGCTCGATCATGGCGTCGAAGGCAACACGGCTCAGCTCACCTTGCCAGGCACCATGGCTGACAGTGACCACGTCGGCGTCAGTCAGGGCTTCTTTGGCAGCACAGGCAGTCTGCAGCAGTGCGCGTTGGGTGGCCGGGTCCAGGTCGGAGGAAAGACCGGCCTGTTCGATGATCCAGCCGGCAATGGCATGGTCGAAATCGTCGCCGCCCAGGGCGGTATCGCCGCCGGTGGCCAGCACTTCGAACACACCGGCAGTCAGGCGCAGGATGGAAATGTCAAAGGTACCGCCGCCCAGGTCATAGATGGCCACCACGCCTTCGGCGTTCTGGTCCAGGCCGTAGGCCACGGCAGCGGCGGTCGGCTCATTGAGCAGGCGCAGCACGTTCAGGCCTGCCAGGCGTGCAGCGTCTTTGGTCGCCTGGCGCTGCGCGTCGTCGAAATAGGCTGGCACGGTGATCACCGCGCCTACCAGCTCGCCACCCAGGGTCGCTTCGGCCCGCTCACGCAGCACCTTGAGGATGTCGGCGGACACTTCCACCGGGCTTTTCGGGCCCTGCACGGTATCGATGAACGGCATGTGCGACTCACCGCCGACAAAGCGGTAAGGCAGTTGCTCGCCCAACTGCTTGACGTCGGCAACGCCGCGCCCCATCAGGCGCTTGACCGACAGCACGGTGTTCAGCGGGTCGCTGGAAGCGGCCTCACGCGCGGCCTGCCCCACCTCGATACGCCCGTCGAGGTAGCGTACCGCGGACGGCAGAATGACGTTACCCTGCGCATCAGGCAGGGGCTCGCTGCGGCCGCTGCGCAAGGCGGCGACCATGGAGTTGGTGGTACCCAGGTCAATGCCGACCGCCAGGCGACGCTGGTGCGGTTGGGGGGTTTGACCGGGTTCGGCAATCTGCAGTAGGGCCATGCTTATCTGAGTACCTTAGGTGCCATCACGGGCGACACCGGGTTAATCGTCGAGGCGCTCTTCCAGTTGGCGCACTTCTTGGGCGAGCTTGTCGAGGAACTGCATGCGGCGCATCAGGCGCTCAGCCTTGTCGCGCTCGGCGGGAACATCCCAGCAGGCAGCGAAATCCTCGTTCAGCGAGTCCTGGGCGGCCTTCAAGCGCTTCTTGAATGCCGCTACGCCGTCCAGGTCGGCTTCGTCCTGCAGCTCTTCCAGCTCTTCGCGCCACTGCATCTGCTGCAACAGAAAGTCCGGGTCGTGGACCGTGACTTCCTGGGGCACTTCGTGACCGCTGATGGCCAGCAGATAGCGGGCACGACGCGGCGCACTGCGCAGCGTCTGGTAGGCGTCGTTGAGGGCTGCGGACTTTTCCAGCGCGACCCGCTGCTCCCGCTCGGAGGCGTCGGCAAAACGGTCGGGATGGACTTCGCGGGCCAGCTCGCGGTAGCGAGTGGCCAGCTTGTCGAGATCCAGGCGGAAGCTTGGCTGGAGGTCAAACAATGCGTAGTGACAAGGAGTACCCACAGCCGGCCTCAAACGTTGAAGCTTTCGCCGCAGCCACACTCACCGCGCACGTTGGGGTTGTTGAACTTGAAGCCTTCGTTCAACCCTTCCTTGACGAAGTCCAGCTCGGTACCGTCGAGGTACACCAGGCTCTTGGGATCGATGATCACCTTGACGCCGTGGTTTTCGAACACCTGGTCTTCGTCGGCCAGTTCGTCAACGAACTCCAGCACGTAGGCCAGGCCCGAGCAACCGGTGGTGCGCACGCCCAGGCGAATGCCCTCACCTTTGCCGCGCCCATCGAGGGAGCGGCGAATGTGGTTGGCGGCGGCTTCTGTCATGCTGATAGCCATCAGGACTCCTTACCTCGCAACAGGCGGCTTAGATCAAGCCTTTCTTCTGCTTGTAATCGCGCACAGCTGCCTTGATGGCATCTTCGGCGAGTACCGAGCAGTGGATCTTGACCGGCGGCAACGCCAGTTCTTCTGCCAGCTGGGTGTTCTTGATGGTTTCGGCTTCGTCCAGGGTCTTGCCCTTCATCCACTCGGTAGCGAGGGAGCTGGAAGCGATGGCCGAACCGCAACCGTAGGTCTTGAACTTGGCGTCTTCGATCACGCCCTGCTCGTTGACCTTGATTTGCAGACGCATCACGTCGCCACACGCAGGGGCGCCGACCATGCCGGTACCGACATCCGGGTCTTCGGCATTCATCTTGCCGACGTTGCGTGGGTTTTCGTAGTGGTCGATGACCTTTTCACTGTATGCCATGGTGCAATTCCTTCCTCATCAGGGAGCCGCTCTTGCCGGCGACTGCTTAGTGGGCGGCCCACTCGATCTTGGAGATGTCAACGCCGTCTTTGTACATATCCCACAGCGGCGACAGTTCACGCAGTTTGTTGACGGCCTCGCAGACTTTCTGCGCGGCGTAGTCGACTTCTTCTTCGGTGGTGAAGCGGCCGAAGGAGAAGCGGATCGAGCTGTGCGCCAGCTCGTCGTTGCGGCCCAGAGCGCGCAGTACGTACGACGGCTCGAGCGACGCGGAGGTGCACGCCGAACCGGACGATACGGCGATGTCCTTCAGCGACATCAGCAGCGATTCGCCTTCGACGTAGTTGAAGCTCAGGTTCAGGTTGTGCGGTACGCGGGCAGTCTGGCTACCGTTGACGTACAGTTCTTCAAGGCTGGAGACCTGCTTGAAGAAGCGGTCGCTCAGGGCCTTGATGCGTACGTTTTCGGCGGCCATTTCCTGCTTGGCGATGGCGAATGCTTCGCCCATGCCGACGATCTGGTGGGTCGGCAGGGTGCCCGAACGCATGCCGCGCTCATGACCACCACCGTGAATGATGGCTTCCAGACGCACACGCGGCTTGCGGCTGACGTACAGCGCGCCGATGCCTTTCGGGCCGTAGGCTTTGTGCGCCGAGAACGACATCAGGTCGACCTTCAGCTTCTGCACGTCGATTTCCACCTTGCCGGCCGACTGGGCGGCATCGACATGGAACAGCACGCCACGCGCACGGGTCAGCTCACCGATGGCGGCGATGTCGTTGATCGAGCCGACTTCGTTGTTCACGTGCATCAGCGACACCAGAATAGTGTCGTCACGCAGCACGGCCTCGACCATCGCCGGGGTGACGATACCGTCTTCGCCTGGCTCCAGGTAGGTGACTTCGAAACCTTCACGCTCCAGCTGGCGAGCGGTATCCAGTACCGCCTTGTGCTCGATCTTGGAGGTGATGATGTGCTTGCCCTTGGTCTGATAGAAGTGCGCCACGCCTTTGAGGGCGAGGTTGTCGGACTCGGTGGCACCGCTGGTCCAGACGATCTCGCGCGGGTCGGCGTTGATCAGCTCGGCAACCTGGCGGCGGCCGTTCTCGACCGCTTCTTCGGCCTTCCAGCCGAACACGTGGGAGCGCGAAGCCGGGTTACCGAAGTTCCCGTCAACCAGCAGGCATTCGGCCATTTTCTGGGCGACGCGTGGGTCAACCGGCGTGGTCGCGGAGTAATCGAGGTAGATCGGCAACTTCATTTGTCTCTCCTATCAGGCGGTGGCGTCGCTCGTCGTGGCTAAGGGTCAATCGACGGCAGACGTCTCAATCTTGTCCAGCTGGGCGGTTCGGCCTGCGACACGACGCAAGTCCTGGCGCTGGGCGACTTCCTGCACCTCACGGCGCATGACAAGGTCGGCCAGGCTGATGCCGCTGAGGAATTCATGGATCTGCTGGCTGAGGTCGCACCACAGGTGGTGGGTCAGGCAGGTATCACCGGCATGGCAGTCCCCGAGGCCCTGGCAACGGGTGGCATCGACCGATTCGTTGACCGCGTCGATGACCTGTGCCACCTGGATGGTTTCCATACCGCGCGACAGCTGATAGCCGCCACCTGGGCCGCGCACACTGGAAACCAGGCTGCTACGGCGCAGCTTGGCGAACAGCTGCTCCAGATAAGAGAGGGAAATGCCCTGGCGCTCGGAAATATCGGCCAAAGACACCGGCCCATGCTGCGCGTGCAACGCCAGGTCGAGCATGGCAGTCACGGCGTATCGGCCTTTGGTAGTCAGTCGCATGGCTATTGGGTACCACGGGAGTTTCGGGATGTGTGCAAGTATGCGATTCCCGAGCATTTAAGTCAACTATTAGACCTACTGCTTTAGTCGGGTTTGCATCTGGGAGGCGGCGCGATTGTAGCAGACGAGGGGCGTGAGCACACGCCCCGTATGTCTACCTCGGTGCGCCGCGGCGCAATCAATGCGGCTGAGTGTCGCGCCTGACGGCCTGGGCCGCTTCGGTGAAGTCATCTTCAGGCAGGGCCGGCAGCTCTTTGGCGCAGTAGTCACTGCCCATTTTCGTCAACGCGCCGCACATACCCTCCAGCCGCTCGTCGACGGCCTGCAGGTGGTCGAGCATCTGGCCAATGGCGCGCGCCACCGGGTCAGGCATGTCGCCACTCACACCGTAGGCGTCGAAGCCGATCTTCTCGGCCATGGCCTTGCGCTTGGCCTCCACTTCGCTGTCTTCGCTCTTGACGATGATGCGCCCGGGGATGCCCACTGCCGTGGCACCGGCCGGGACCGCCTTGGTCACCACCGCATTGGAGCCGATCTTGGCCCCCGCACCCACGGTGAACGGGCCCAGCACCTTGGCCCCCGCCCCTACCACCACGCCGTTTTCCAGGGTGGGGTGGCGCTTGCCCTTGTTCCAGCTGGTGCCGCCCAGCGTGACGCCCTGGTAAAGGGTGACGTCATCGCCGATTTCGGCGGTTTCGCCGATGACGATGCCCATGCCGTGGTCGATGAAGAAACGCCGGCCGATGGTGGCACCCGGGTGAATCTCGATACCGGTGAGCCAGCGGCCAAAGTTCGAGACCAGGCGCGCCAGCCACTTGAAGTCGCGCCGCCACAAGGCATTACCCAGGCGGTGCAGCCAGATGGCATGCATGCCGGGGTAGCAGGTGAGCACCTCGAAGGCATTGCGCGCAGCCGGGTCACGGTGGAATACGCTTTGAATATCTTCACGCAGGCGTTCAAACATCTTTCAGTCCTTCCGTTTATGCGGCTCGCCCCGGACCACTTTCTGGGTCTCGGTCAGGATGCCGCGCAAAATGCTCATTTCCGAACGCTCGACCGCCACCCGCCCGTACAGCCGGCGCAAGCGCGGCATCAGGTGCTTGGGCTTTGCAGGGTCGAGGAAGCCGATGCCCACCAGGGTTTTCTCCAGGTGGTCGTAGAACAGCTCCATTTCGTCCATGGTCGCCAGCTCGCTGGCATCAACCTTCTCGACCTGGGCCGGTGCCACACCGGCGGCCAACCAGGCCATGCGCACCTCATAGGCGAGCACTTGCACGGCGGCAGCCAGGTTCAGCGAGCTGAAGTCGGGGTTGGAGGGAATGTGCACGTGGAAGTGACATCGCTGCAGTTCTTCGTTGGTCAGGCCGGCGTGTTCGCGCCCGAACACCAGGGCGATTTCTTCGCCACCATTGGCATGCACCACCGCCTTTTCGCCACATTCACGCGGGCCGATCAACGGCCAAGGAATGCTGCGCTCGCGGGCGCTGGTGCCCATCACCAGGTTGCAGCCGACCAGGGCCTGTTCGAGGCTGTCGACCACCTGGGCATTGCCCAGCACATCGTCGGCACCAGAGGCGCGGGCACTGGCATCCACGGCGGGGAACTCTTTCGGCTGCACCAGCACCAGGCGCGACAAGCCCATGTTTTTCATGGCACGTGCAGCGCCGCCGATGTTGCCGGGGTGGCTGGTATTGACCAGAACAACACGAATATTTTGCAGCAAGGTGTTGTGCTCACAGATGCAGGAATCAGGGGCTTGGATCTTACAGAACCGACAGACGTAACGCCACGAAAGCAAATGTGCCCCTTCTGCCGCCACAGTTTTCTGCTAGAATGATCGGCTTTCTTCTTTAACATCTCCAGGTGACCCGCCCATGCAGCCTATGCTGAATATCGCCCTGCGCGCCGCTCGCAGCGCCAGTGAACTGATTTTCCGCTCCATCGAACGCCTGGATAGCATCAAGGTCGATGAGAAAGAGGCCAAGGACTACGTTTCCGAAGTCGATCGCGCCGCCGAGCAGACCATCGTCAACGCCCTGCGCAAGGCCTACCCGAACCACTCCATCCAGGGTGAAGAAACCGGCCTGCACGCCGGCACCGGTGAAGAGGGCAAGGATTACCTGTGGATCATCGACCCGCTGGACGGCACCACCAACTTCCTGCGTGGCATCCCGCACTTCGCTGTCAGCATTGCCTGCAAATACCGCGGCCGCCTTGAGCACGCCGTGATCGTCGACCCGGTTCGCCAGGAAGAATTCACCGCCAGCCGTGGCCGTGGCGCCCAACTCAATGGCCGCCGCCTGCGTGTAAGCTCGCGCACCAGCCTGGAAGGCGCCCTGCTGGGTACCGGCTTCCCGTTCCGCGACAGCCAGATGGCCGACCTCGACAACTACCTGGGCATGTTCCGCGCCTTGACCGGCCAGACTGCCGGCATCCGCCGCGCCGGCGCTGCCAGCCTGGACCTGGCCTACGTTGCTGCCGGCCGCTTCGACGCCTTCTGGGAATCGGGGCTGTCCGAGTGGGACATGGCCGCTGGCGTGCTGCTGATTCAGGAAGCCGGTGGCTTGGTGAGCGACTTCAACGGTGGCCACGACTTCCTCGACAAAGGCCACATCGTTGCGGGCAACATCAAGTGCTTCAAGGCCGTGCTGACCGCTATCCAGCCACACCTGCCAGAAAGCTTGAAGCGCTAAGCGCGGATTGCTGGCAAACAAAAAGCACCCCTCGGGGTGCTTTTTTGTGCCTGCCGAAGCCGTCCACAATCCGCATTTTGTGGGAGCGGCCTTGTGTCGCGAAAGGGCTGCAAAGCAGCCCCGACAATCTCTGATGGGTCACAGACCCTGGGGCCGCTGCGCGCCCCTTTCGCGATGCAAGGCCGCCCCCACATAAAAGAGCGGACCGCATTCAGACTTACTGCCCGGCCTCGCTCAGGATCAGCTTGCCATTCTTGTCCACCGGAATGGTCGACCCAGGCTCGCGGTCCATCTTCACCTGCCCTACCTGATCACCCAGGGTGTACTTCACGTTGTACCCCACCACCTTCTCACTGATGTCATTGACCGTATTGCAGCGGGTTTGCGTGGTGGTGTAGGTGTCACGCTGCTGCATGCCTTCCTGCACCTTGTTGCCGGCATAACCACCACCGACCGCACCGGCAACGGTGGCGATCTTCTTGCCTGTGCCGCCACCGATCTGGTTGCCGAGCAAGCCGCCCGCCAGGGCGCCTACCACGGTACCGGCGATCTGGTGCTGGTCCTTGACCGGCGCCTGGCGCGTTACGGCAACGTCCTTGCACACTTCACGCGGGGTTTTCACCTGTTGCTTGATCGGCTGCACGTCGGTGACCTGGGCATATTCAGGCCCCTTGTTGACCAAGCTGTAGGTCGCGACAGCACCTCCGGCAGTCACACCGACAGCACCCAGTACCGCACCCACCAGCATTGATTTATTCACGTCAACCTCCTGATCGTAACAGCGGGTCGCAACCCGCGCTTCTCCCAGCCTTGGAGCAAAAAAAAAGGCGCGAGTTCAATACTCGCGCCTTTTGCACCGCCAGGCGGTGTTGGGCTAGCCGCTACGGACGATCGTCCACGCCTTCTGCCTTGGTCGGCGGGATCAGGTCTTCACTGTTCAGGTTCAGCCAGATCAATACCACGTTGGCGATGTAGATCGACGAGTAGGTACCTGCCATCACCCCGATGAACAAGGCCAGCGAGAAGCCGAACAGGTTGTCACCACCAAAGAACAACAGCGCCGCGATGGCCAGCAAGGTCGAAACCGAGGTGGCGATGGTACGCAGCAAGGTCTGGGTGGTGGACACGTTGATGTTCTCGATCAACGAAGCCTTGCGCATGACGCGGAAGTTTTCCCGCACCCGGTCGAACACGACGATGGTGTCGTTCAGCGAGTAGCCAATGATCGCCAGCACTGCCGCCAACACCGTCAGGTCGAAGGTGATCTGGAAGAACGACAGGATACCCAGTGTGACCACCACGTCGTGAATCAGCGAGATGATCGCCCCCACCGCGAACTTCCACTGGAAGCGGAAGGCCAGGTAGATGAGGATGCCGCCCAACGCCAGCAGCATGCCCATGCCACCCTGGTCGCGCAGCTCTTCACCCACCTGCGGGCCAACGAACTCGACGCGCTTGAGCGTGGCCGGGTTGTCGCCGCCCGCCTTCTGCAGTGCGGCAGCTACCTTGTTGCCCAGTTGCGGGTCATCACCCGGCATACGCACCAACAGGTCGGTGGTAGCACCAAAGCTTTGCACCACGGCCTCGTGGAAACCGGAGTCGACCAGCTCGGCGCGTACCGCCTTGAGGTCTGCCGGGCGCTCGTAGGTCAGCTCGATCAGCGTACCACCGGTGAAGTCCAGGCCGAAGTTCAGGCCTTTCTGCCACCAGCTGAACAGCGCCAGCACGGTGAGGAGCACGGTAATGGCGAACGCGACATTGCGCACGCCCATGAAGTTGATGGTTTTCATCGCAGCTCCCTCAAACCCACAGCTTCTTGATGTCACGCCCGCCACAGGTCAGGTTGACCATTGCGCGGGTCACCATGACGGCGGTGAACATCGAGGTGAAAATCCCGAGGGACATGGTGACCGCAAAGCCCTTGACCGGGCCGGTACCCATGGCGAACAGGATGCCGCCGACCAGCAGGCTGGTCAGGTTGGCGTCGATGATCGCGGTATAGGCGCGGTTGAAACCTTCGTGGATGGCGCGCTGCACCGACATGCCGGCCTTCAGCTCTTCGCGTATGCGCGAGAAGATCAGCACGTTGGCGTCTACCGCCATACCCATGGTCAACACGATACCGGCAATGCCTGGCAGGGTCAGGGTGGCACCCAGCAGCGACATCAGTGCCAGCAGCAGCACCATGTTGCCCGCCAGGGCGATGGTTGCGATCACGCCAAAACCACGGTAGATGGCGATGATGAACAGCGAGACGAACAGCATGCCCCACAGCGATGCATCGATACCTTTGGTGATGTTGTCGGCACCCAGGCTTGGGCCAATGGTACGTTCTTCTGCGAAGTACATCGGTGCAGCCAGACCACCGGCACGCAGCAACAGCGCCAGCTCGGACGATTCGCCCTGGCCGTTCAGGCCGGTGATGCGGAACTGGCTACCCAGCGGCGACTGGATGGTGGCCAGGCTGATGATTTTCTTTTCTTCGACGAAGGTTTGCACGGCCACGTCTTTCTCGACGCCGTCGACGGTTTGCTTGACGTAGCGGGTAACCGGCTTCTGCTCGATGAAGATCACCGCCATGCTGCGGCCAACGTTGCTGCGGGTAGCGCGGCTCATCAGCTCGCCACCGTGGCCATCCAGGCGAATGTTCACCTGTGGGCGGCCGTGTTCATCGAAACTTGCCTGGGCGTCGGTAACCTGGTCACCGGTAATGATCAGCCCGCGCTCGACCGCAGCGGAACGGCCGCCTTCGCGGAACTCGAACACCTCGGTAGTGGCCTTGGACGCACCCGGTTCGGCACCGAAACGGAACTCGAGGTTGGCGGTTTTACCCAGGATACGTTTGGCTTCGGCAGTGTCCTGCACACCCGGCAACTCGACCACGATGCGGTTGGCGCCCTGACGCTGTACCAGCGGCTCGGCCACGCCCAGCTCGTTGACGCGGTTGCGCACGGTGGTGAGGTTCTGCTTGATCGAGTATTCGCGGATTTCGGCGACCTTCGCCTGGGTCAGCGCCAGGCGCAGCACCGCAAGGTCGTTGCGCTCGGTGGTGGTCAGGTCGAAATCATTGAAATTCTTGCGGATCAGGGCACGCGCCTGTTCGCGGGTTGCATCGTCAGCAAAGCCCAGCATGATGCCACCATCCTGCTGAGGCAGGCTGCGGTAGCGCACACGCTCTTTACGCAGCAAGGTCTTGACCTCGCCTTCGTAGACTTTCATGCGGGCGCTCATGGCCTTGTCCATGTCCACTTCCAGCAGGAAGTGCACACCACCGGACAGGTCCAGGCCCAGCTTCATCGGGCTTGCACCCAGGTTGCGCAGCCATTGCGGAGTCGTCTGGGCCAGGTTCAGGGCCACGACGTAATCATCGCCCAGCGCCTTGCGCACCACATCCTTGGCCGGCAGCTGGTCTTCCTGGTTGGTCAGGCGGATCAGCCCGCTGCCCTTCTCGCCCAGGCTGGTGCCCTTGACTGCGATCTTGGCATCGACCAACGCCTTGCTGACGCGGTCGAGGTCGGCCTGGTTCACCTGCAGCGCCGAGCTGGCACCACTGATCTGCACCGCCGGGTCGTCCGGGTAAAGGTTGGGTGCGGAATAAATGAAACCGACCACCAGTACCAGCACGATCAGTGCATATTTCCACAGAGGGTATTTGTTCAGCATCACGCCGCCCGTTCAAGACGCGGGGCGCGTTGCGCGCCCCGACTGGAAAATAAAACCGGTAACTCAGATAGCCTTGAGCGTACCTTTTGGCAGGGTCGCAGCAATGGCGCCCTTCTGGAACTTGAGTTCGACAGTGTCGGACACTTCCAGTACCACGAAGTCATCGGAAACCTTGACGATCTTGCCGGCGATACCGCCGTTGGTGACAACTTCGTCACCTTTTTGCAAGTTGCTCAGCAGGTTCTTCTGCTCTTTGGCACGCTTGGCCTGTGGGCGCCAGATCATCAGGTAGAAGATGACCAGGAAACCGACCAGGAAAATCCACTCGAAGCCGGTACCGGCTGGGCCGGCGGCAGGTGCTGCAGCGTCCGCGTATGCGGCGGGGATCAAGAAGCTCATTGGGCACTCCTAATGTAATTTTCTAATAATGGATGCAGACAGTCAGTCCAAGGGCGGAACCGGAAGCCCGCGCTTGGCGTAGAAGGCGTCGACAAAGGCGGCCAATTTACCCTGATGAATGGCCTCGCGTAAACCGGCCATCAAGCGCTGGTAATGGCGCAAGTTGTGGATGGTATTCAGCATGCTGCTCAGCATTTCGCCGCACTTGTCCAAATGGTGCAGATAGGCGCGCGAGAAGTTGGTGCAGGTGTAGCAGTCACAGGTCGGATCCAGCGGCGATTCATCGTGGCGATGGAACGCATTGCGGATCTTGATCACCCCTGTATCGACAAACAGATGCCCGTTGCGCGCGTTGCGCGTTGGCATCACGCAGTCGAACATGTCGACGCCGCGGCGCACACCCTCAACGAGATCTTCCGGTTTGCCTACCCCCATAAGGTAACGAGGTTTGTCAGCCGGCATCTGGTCAGGCAGGTAATCCAGCACCTTGATCATTTCGTGCTTGGGCTCGCCAACGGACAGGCCACCAATGGCCAGGCCATCGAAGCCGATGTTTTCCAGACCTTCGAGCGAGCGCATGCGCAGGTCCTGATACATGCCACCCTGAACAATGCCGAACAGCGCGGCGGTGTTGTCGGCGTGGGCGTTCTTCGAGCGCTGGGCCCAGCGCAGCGACAGCTCCATGGAGGTGCGCGCGACATCGTGCTCGGCCGGGTACGGGGTGCACTCGTCGAAGATCATCACCACGTCCGACCCCAGGTCACGCTGGACCTGCATCGACTCTTCCGGGCCCATGAACACCTTGGAGCCATCGACCGGCGAGGCGAAGGTCACACCCTCTTCCTTGATCTTGCGCATGGCGCCCAGGCTGAACACCTGGAAACCACCGGAGTCGGTGAGGATCGGGCCCTTCCACTGCATGAAATCGTGCAGGCCGTTATGCTTCTTGATCACCTCGGTGCCGGGGCGCAGCCACAGGTGGAAGGTATTGCCGAGGATCATCTCGGCGCCAATGGCCTCGATATCGCGTGGCAGCATGCCCTTGACCGTGCCATAGGTGCCCACCGGCATGAACGCCGGGGTTTCCACGGTGCCACGAGGGAAAGTGATGCGACCGCGACGGGCCTTGCCGTCGGTGGCCAGCAGTTCGAAGGACATTCGACAGGTGCGACTCATGCTTGATCCTCGGGGCCGCGTGGCGCCGGATTGCGGGTGATGAACATGGCATCACCGTAACTGAAGAAGCGGTACCCCTGCTCCACCGCCGCGGCGTAGGCGGCCATGGTCTCGGGGTAGCCGGCGAAGGCCGAGACCAGCATCAGCAGCGTGGACTCCGGCAGGTGGAAGTTGGTGACCAGTGCGTCGACCACATGGAACGGCCGACCCGGGTAGATGAAAATATCGGTGTCGCCGCTGAACGCCTTGAGCACGCCGTCGCGCGCGGCACTTTCCAGCGAACGCACGCTGGTGGTGCCCACGGCGATCACCCGGCCACCGCGAGCGCGACAGGCCGTGATGGCATCGACCACGTCCTGGCTCACTTCGAGCCACTCTTTGTGCATATGGTGGTCTTCGATCTTGTCGACACGCACCGGCTGGAACGTGCCGGCGCCCACGTGCAGGGTGACGAAGGCGCGCTCCACGCCCTTGGCTGCGATTTTTTCCAGCAGCGCTTCATCGAAGTGCAGGCCGGCGGTGGGCGCGGCCACTGCACCGGCACGCTGGGCGTAGACGGTCTGGTAGCGCTCACGGTCGGCGCCCTCGTCGGGGCGGTCGATATAGGGCGGCAACGGCATGTGCCCGACGCGGTCGAGCAGTGGCAGCACCTCTTCGGTGAAGCGCAGCTCGAACAGTGTGTCGTGGCGGGCGACCATTTCGGCCTCGCCACCGCCATCGATGAGGATGACCGCGCCCTCTTTCGGCGCCTTGCTGGCCCTTACGTGAGCCAGCACCCGGTGGCTGTCGAGCACGCGTTCGACCAGCACTTCCAGCTTGCCGCCAGACGCTTTCTGGCCGAACAAGCGGGCCGGGATGACCCGGGTGTTGTTGAACACCATCAGGTCGCCCGGGCGCAGGTACTCGAGCAAATCGGGGAATTGCCGGTGTGCCAGCACGCCGCTCGGCCCATCGAGGACCAGCAGACGGCTGCCATGGCGCTCGGCCAGTGGGTGGCGGGCGATCAGGGAATCGGGGAGTTCGAAGGAAAAATCGGCGACGCGCATGATGATGTTCGGTTCGGCAGGGCCGGGAAGTTTAGCCCAATGTGTGAAAATTGACCATGAAAGCCGATTGACCGACCAGCGGCAGCTCACTATACTGCGCGCCACACGCCCTGATGGCGGAATTGGTAGACGCGGCGGATTCAAAATCCGTTTTCGAAAGGAGTGGGAGTTCGAGTCTCCCTCGGGGCACCAAAATCCGGAAAAAGCCGACCTTATGGTCGGTTTTTTTTCGTCTCGCCAAAACCACCCTTCGCCTTGACGCCACCGCCACGGCGCCGGGCCTCGCCCCGATACCCCGATTCAATTGGCTACCCTTCTGATTAGCCCTTAAGCTGTCATTCGTCGGATATATCACGAAAGGATTGTCCGAATAATGGCACTTAGCCATAGTTGCGCACCCTTCCCCTCAATCCTGTGTGAACCATGAAAGCTATAGCGCCCTGTGTGGCAGCAATGATGCTGCTGGGTGGGTGCAATGGAGTGCCAACGTCGTACGTTTCCGATCCCGTCTACAGCCAGGCATTCGTGGTCACCTCCGGTGCTCCGCTGCCAATGCTGCTGATGGCCAGCGCCATCCAGTGGAACGAGGATTACGCAGTAACCGCCAAACACACCCCCTTCCTGCCCAACGTGGTTCACGAAGGCCTCGGTGATGTGGTGTTCTTCAAGCACAAGGCTGCGACGGTACCGGCCTGGCGCCAGTACGTGCCGGGCGAGGCCGTGACGGCGGTCGGCTACAACAGCTTGATGATGCCGATGCAAGGCAAGGGCCATGCCCTGCCGTCGCTGGTTCGGCTGGAAGGTACGCCTGGCAGTGTCTTCTACTCGGTACACGATGGCCCGATCACCAAAGGCATGTCGGGTGGGCCGGTGTTTGCCGACGATGGCAAGGTCGTGGGCATCAACGTGGCCATCATCCCGACCAGCGAGATCGACGCTGGCAGGCGCCCCGACCTGATCGGCAAGGAACGCATCAGCGTGTTCATGTCGTTCAACGAGATCGACAAGGAGTGGCGGCGCTATCAGTACCTGCTGGCACGCAAGGCCAAGCCGAGGGCGCCGGCTGCGGTCAAAGGCTACGTGGCGGTGGCCGCCAAGCCGTGAATCGGGGCGCGGTGCTGGATGGAAAGCGGCCTATGATGTGAGGCTGATGGCCTCTTCGCGGGTAAACCCGCTCCTACAGGGCCTGCGCGGGATTAGTGCCTGCGCTCGGGAGGTCTGAGTGCCATGCTTCAATCACGACACCGCCGGCCTGCTGCTCTATCCACAGCTGGGCTTCACACCATTCGGCATCATCAAGTGGCCACCCAATCGTATCCTTATGGATACACCCGCTCAAGGATGGCGAACCTTCGGCGCCCCTCGACGTCCCATCCTGCATCCCCCGCGTTCCGAGGTACCCCCGCGTGAAAGACGTCATCGCCCGCAAGTACCGCCTGGTGGTGAAGACCATCGGCTACATCGGCTGGTCGCTGTTCTGGCTGCTGATCTGGGATGTGCTGGTCACCATCGACTTCATGCTGTTCTTCAACAGCAAGTTCACCTTGCCGCTGATCCCATTGACCCTGCTGGGTTCTGCGCTGGTGGTGCTGGTGAGCTTTCGCAACAGCAGTGCCTACAACCGCTGGTGGGAAGCACGCACGCTATGGGGCGCGCTGGTGAACAGCTCGCGCAGTTTTGCCCGGCAGACGCTGACCCTGATCGATGACACGGACGACGGCCTGAACCCGGTCAAGGCCACCCTGCTGCGCCGGCATGTCGCCTATGTGAACTGCCTGGCGGCACACCTGAAAGGTGAAACCTGCCCGGAGGAACTGATGGCTTTTATCCCGCCGGCGGAGTTCGAACGGCGCAACCGCTCGAACAACTTCGCCAACGACATCCTCAGCGGCTCGGCGGCCCTGCTGGCCCGGGAATACCAGGCCGGGCGGCTGGACAGCATTCGCCTGGCGCGGCTGGAGGCAACCCTGGTGGACCTGTCGAATGCCCAGGGCGGCATGGAGCGGATTGCCAATACGCCGCTGCCGTACCCTTACGTGTATTTTCCGCGCCTGTTCATCACCTTGTTCTGCCTGATCGTGCCGGTGGGGCTGGTGGAGTCGCTGGGCTGGTTCACACCGCTGGCGTCGACGGTGGTGGGGTTCATGTTGCTGGCCATCGAGCGGATCGGTACCGACTTGCAGAGCCCGTTCAGGTTCAGTGAGCACCAGATCCAGATGGACACCATTTGCGAGACGATCGAGCGCAACCTGGAATCGATGCAGCGCGAGGCGCAGTGTGGCGAGGTGGTGGGAGCCTGATGGATTTTCGGGCTGCCTTGTGGCCCTGGCTATCGGTCAGGCCCGCACATAACGCTGGCGCAACACATCACTGAGCAGGTCCACCAGCAACACCAGCACCAGCATGCCAAGGATCACCGTGCTGGCCTGGGCTTCCTGGAACAGGCTCAAGGTGGTGTACAGCATCTGCCCCAGCCCCCCCGCCCCGACAAACCCCAGCACGCTGGCCATGCGAATGTTGTTCTCCCAGCGGTACAAGCTATACGCCAGCAACTGCGGCCACACATTGGGCAAGGTGCCAAAGCAGAAGGCCGCCACCTGGCTACCCCCCTGCAAACGGATCGCCGCCGCAGGCTCTGGCGGCGCGTTCTCCAGCGCCTCGGCAAACAACCGCCCCAGTACCCCGGCAGTGTGCAGCGCCAGGGCCAGGGTGCCTGCATTGGGCCCAAGCCCGGCAGCCAGCACGGTGAGCGCCGCCCACACCAGCTCCGGAATGGCGCGCAGGGCATTGAGCAGCAACCGCGCAGCGCCCTGCAACGGCCAACCGAAGCGGCCCGCCGCCGGCAGCGCCAGCAGCATCCCCAGCACCATCGCCAACAGGGTGCCCAGCCCGGACATGGCCAGGGTCTCCAGCGCCCCGTGCCATACCGCCTTCAGGTGCCCGGCAGACCAGTCAGGGTGCAGGAAGCGCCCGGCGTATTCGCCCATCTGCCCCAGGCCGCCATTGCCGACCAGTGCTTGCAAGTCCAGCTGCAGGTAGGCAAACGAGGCCGCTACTGCCGCCACGATGGCCCCCAGCAGTAGCAGGTTGATCACCCGGTTCATGCCAACCTCCAACGCAGCAAGCGGCTGAGCAGGTCGGCCAGGATCACCAGCAACAGGAAGGTCAGCAGCATGCTGGCAACCTCGGCACCCGCAAACATGCGCATCGACAGGTCGATCTGCTGCCCCAGCCCCCCGGCGCCAACAAAGCCCATCACCACCGAAGCCCGTACCGCGCATTCCCAGCGGTACACGGTGTACGACACCACCTCGGCGGCAGCATTGGGCAGGATGCCGTAGAGGAACGCCGCCAAGCGCCCGCTGCCCGCGTGCAACAAGGCATGTGCCGGGCGCTGGTCGACCGATTCGAAAATCTCGGCATAGACCTTGCCGAGCATGCCGCTGTAGGTGATGGCAATGGCCAGTACCCCTGCCGTCGGCCCCAACCCCACCGCACGCACGAACAGCAACGCCCAGACAATCTCGGGCACGCTGCGCAGGAAAATCAGCAACCCGCGCACAGGCAGGCGTACCACCCGTGACCCGAACCTGGCCCGTCCGCCCCTGGATGCAGCGCGCAACGACAACGCCCGGCTGGCCAGCAAGCCAGCCGGGATCGCCAGCAGCAATGCCAGCGCCATGCCGGCAGTCGCCACGGCCAGGGTCTGCAACGTGGCGTCGTACAGCAACGCAAGGAAATCGGCGTCGTGGGCCGGTGGCCAGAACGCGCGGGTGAACTGGGCGATCTGCTGCCGGTTCTCTGCCTGCAGCAGCACACCGGGGTTCAGCTCGCTCAACTGGATACCCGGCCACAGGACGGCCACAGCCAGCACGGCCAGCAGCAACCGCGGCAATAAGGCCGGGTCGCGGGTGCTGGCATTCAGCATCGCGGAATGTGCACGGTCAGGGGTGCCCCAGGGGTTGGCGGCGAAGCCAGGTGTTCATTGGCGTACAACGCATCCAGCATCTGCTTGGTGACCGCAGTGGCCGGACAGTCGAACGCCACCTGCCCCTCGCGAATACCGACCACCCGAGGGAAATGCGCCAGCGCCAGCTCCACCGCATGCAGGCTGGCCACCAGGGTAACGCCATGACGCTGGGCATGGCGGTTGAGCAAAGCCAGGCTGTGGTCGGCCAGCACCGGGTCCATGGCCGACACGGGTTCGTCGGTGAGCAGTACCTGCGGCCGTTGATACAACGCGCGCGCGATGCCGACCCGTTGCAACTGCCCGCCGGACAGTTGCCCGCATTGCACGAACAGCTTGTCGGCCAGGCCCAGTTCAGCCAGAACCTGCCGAGCGCCTGCGACATCGCTGGGGTACAGCAGGTTGAACAAGCCGCGCAGCAGCCCCCACTGCCCCAGGCGCCCTGCCAGCACTGCCGTGACCACCCGTTGGCGCGGCGGCAAGGGTGGCGCCTGGTGTACCAGGCCGACCCGCGCACGTAAGCGTTGACGCGCCCGCACCGACAACGCCCAGGGCTGCTCGCCGAGCAGTTCCAGGCGCCCGCTGCCAGGCCGCACGGCCGTGGCCATCAGGTGCAGCAAGCTGGACTTGCCCGCGCCCGAAGGCCCGATGATGGCCACGCGCTCGCCCTGGTCGATCTGCAGGCTGACGGCATCGAGAGCGCGCACCTGACCGTGGCGCAGGCCGGCGCCATGCAGCTGGATGGCCGCGTTCGAGGCTGTCACTTGAGCAGGCCGGCCTCACGCGCCGCTTGCTCGGTGCCCACATAGTTCTCGGCCTTGGTCTCGATGAAGCGGCTGGCGGCCTGCAGGTCGAGAATCGCCTTGTCCGCCGGGTTGGCCGGGTCGAGGGCGAGGAAGGCCTGTTTGATCTTCTCTTTCAGCGCCGGGTCCATGTTGCCGCGCACGGTCCAGTTGTAGTCGAAATAGGTCGGTGTGGTGGCGAATACCTTCACCTTGCTGGTATCGACCTTGCCGGCGTCCACCAGCTTCTGCCAGACGCTGGCATTGAGCACACCTGCGTCCACTTTGCCCGCCTGCACCCACGCCACGGTGGCGTCATGCGCACCGGAATAGGCCACACGGCTGAAGTAGTCCTCAGGCTTGATGTTGTCTTGCTTGAGCATGAAGTAGCGCGGCATCAGGCTCCCGGACGTGGACGAGATGGAGCCGAAGGCAAACGACTTGCCCTTCAGGTCAGCCAGGCTTTTCACGTTGGGGTCGGCGGTGATGAACTTGGAGGTGAACTGCGCATCCTGCTCACGCTGCACCAACGGCGTGACGGTCGGGTCCTTCAGGTGAACCTGGACGAAGGTGAACCCACCCAGCCAGGCCAGGTCGAGGCGGTCGGAAGCCAGCGACTCGACCACAGCCGGGTAATCGGCCACCGGCACGAACTTCACTTCCATGCCCAACTGCTTGGCCAGGTACTCGCCCAACGGCTTGAACTTGCGCTGCAGTTCGGTGGGTGCTTCATCTGGGATGGCGCTGACCCGCAAGGTTTCAGCGGCCTGCACGACAACGGCACAGCAGGACAGCACAAGGCCAGCGGCGAGCGCCAGGGGGCGTTTGAGCATGGGGGGTTCTCCGGTTCAATGGCGGGGAAAAGCGGCTGCGAGTCGCAAGTCGCAAGTCGCAAGCTGCAAGCTGCAAGCTGCAAGCTGCAAGCTGCAAGCAAAAGCAGCCTGCATGTGGCTTTTGCTTTTGCTTGAAGCTTGAAGCTTGAAGCTTGAAGCTGGCCCAAGGAATTATAAGAGGCACAGGCGCAAAGGCCAGCTTTGCTACAATCGCGCAACAAATTGACCTGCTGAGGTACGTATGAGCGAGCCGATTCGCCTGACCCAGTACAGCCACGGTGCCGGCTGTGGCTGCAAGATTTCCCCCAAGGTGCTGGACGTGATCCTCGCTGAAAGCGGCACCCAGGCCCTGGACCCGAAACTGTGGGTCGGCAACGCCTCACGCGACGATGCCGCGGTATACGCACTGGACGACGAACGTGGCGTGGTCTCGACCACCGACTTCTTCATGCCGATCGTCGATGACCCCTATGACTTCGGTCGAATCGCCGCCACCAACGCCATCAGCGACATCTACGCCATGGGCGGCGACCCGCTGATGGCCATCGCCATCCTTGGCTGGCCTGTCAACGTGCTGCCACCGGAAGTCGCCCGCGAAGTCATCCGCGGTGGCCGTGCCGTGTGCGCTGAAGCCGGTATTCCTCTGGCCGGCGGCCACTCCATCGACGCCCCCGAGCCCATCTTCGGCCTGGCCGTCACCGGTGTGGTCAGCAAGCGCCACCTCAAACGCAACGACACCGCCAGTGCCGGCTGCCAGCTGTACCTGACCAAGCCACTGGGCATCGGCATCCTCACCACTGCCGAGAAAAAGGCCAGGCTGCGCGCGCAGGACCAAGGCCTGGCCCGTGACTGGATGTGCACCCTCAATACCCCCGGCAGCCGCTTTGGCAAGCTGGACGGGGTCAAGGCCATGACCGACGTCACCGGCTTCGGCCTGCTCGGCCACCTGGTCGAACTGGCAGAAGGCAGCGGCCTTACCGCGCACCTGGACTACGCCGCTGTACCCCGCCTGCCCAGTGTCGACCACTACCTGGCCGAGGGTTGCATCCCCGGCGGCACCCTGCGCAACTACGACAGCTACGGACACAAGATCGGTACGCTCAGCGACGACCAGAAGCACCTGCTGTGCGACCCGCAAACCAGCGGTGGCCTGCTGGTGGCAGTTACCCCGGAAGGTGAAGCAGAGTTCCTGGCGGTGGCCGCCGAACTGGGCCTGCAACTGGCGCCGATCGGCAAGCTGGTCGAGCGACAGAGCCACGCGGTCGAGGTGATCTGATGCGCCCCGACTGCACCGATTTTCGCCAGCTGTTCCTCGACGACATGCCGATGATGGACATGCGCGCGCCGGTCGAATTCGCCAAGGGCGCCTTCCCCGGCGTGGTCAACCTGCCGCTGATGAACGACCAGGAGCGGCAGAAGGTCGGCACTTGCTTCAAGCAACAGGGCCAGGCCGCCGCCATCGCGCTGGGCCACCAGTTGGTCAGCGGTGCTACCAAGCAGGCCCGCCTGCAAGCCTGGGTAGCCTTTACCCAGGCGCATCCCGAGGGCTACCTGTACTGCTTCAGGGGCGGCCTGCGCTCGCAGATCGTGCAGGGCTGGCTGCGCGATGAAGCGGGCATCCAGTACCCACGCGTCAAAGGTGGCTACAAGGCCATGCGTAACTTTCTGCTGGGGACGACCCAGCAGGCGGTGGCCCAATGCGATTTCGTGCTGGTCGGCGGCCTGACCGGCACCGGCAAGACCGATGTGCTGCAGCAACTGGACAACGTGCTCGACCTGGAAGGCCACGCCAATCACCGCGGCTCCAGCTTCGGCAAGCGCGCCACGGCGCAGCCGGCGCAGATCGATTTCGAGAACCAGTTGGCCATCGATGTGCTGAAGAAGCGTGCCCGAGGGGTCGAGCAGTTCGTGCTGGAAGATGAAGGCCGTATTGTCGGCAGTTGCACGTTGCCGCTGGAGCTATACCAAGGCATGCAGCGGTATCCGCTGGTGTGGCTGGAGGACAGCTTCGCTAACCGCGTGGAACGCATTCTTCGCGACTATGTGATCAACCTGAGTGCCGAGTTTATGGCCGTGCATGGCGAGGAAGACGGTCGCCGCCTGTTTGCCGAGCGCATGCTGCAGAGCATGGCCAACATCCACAAGCGCCTGGGTGGCGAACGCTACCAACGGCTATCGGAAGTTTTGCGCCAGGCCCTGGAAGAACAGCAGCGCAGCGGCGCGGTGGACCTGCACCGGGGCTGGATCGAGGGTTTGCTGAACGAGTACTACGACCCGATGTATGCCTACCAGCGGGCAGCCAAGGCCGAACGCATCGAGTTTGCCGGGGATGCCGTGGAAGTGCGCGAGTACCTCAAGGCCCGGGCACTGCGCCAGCGACACCTGTAAAACCAGGGTCGCTTCGCGCCCCATCGCAGGCAAGCCAGCTCCCACCTCGATCGCATCGACTTCAAATCCTGTGCAATCCCTGTGGGGGCAACTGTCGTGCTCAAAAGCCATAAGCTGGCGCAATCCCTGTGGGAGCTGGCTTGCCGGCGATGAGGCCAGTCCAGGCAATACAAGACAGTTGCTCCCAACACTACCCCCTGTGGGAGCGGGCATGCCCGCGAAGAGGCCCGTACAGGCAACTCACTGCTCCGGGCTAAGCACCCGCTCCAGCTCCGCCGCGCGGTCGCGGGTCATGCTCATCATGCAGGTACCGCCTTCCAGCTGCGCCATGGTCCCGCCACTGGCCTGCACATGAAACTGGCAATTGCCATCGCGGTACGCCAGCCACTTGCGCTGCACATCGCGCAAGCTTTTCTGCTGCCCGGCATCCAGCTTGCCCATCAGTTGCTTGTACACCCGGTTCAAGCGCTGGTCCTGCACCTGCGTCTCGGCCCCGATGCACTCACTCATGGCCACCGTGCTGGAGGCCTTGTCCATGCACCGCACGTAGGCCGCCGTGTAGTCATCGGCCACGGCCAATGGCAGCACGCAGGTCAGTGCCAGCCCTGCCAGGTATTGCTTGCACATGCCAACTCTCCTTTTAGGTATCAAAGCGTCTGGGGTTGCACCGGCGGCATCAGCACCTTGCCCGGCTCGAATTGCAGCGCTGGCATCTGTGTGGCGGCATAAACCGCCACACCCAACGCCGCAATCAAGGCCACATCAAGCCAGTTCCAACCGGGCATGTCCTCAGCGCTGCGGGCCTTCCAGCAATACCAGGCCTGGCCCAGGCAGAACACGCCCATCGCCGCCAGCCACAGGTAGAAGCCGGCACCAAACCCGCTCAGGTCATGGAATTCATAAGTCTGGTTATCCGGCAGACGGGTGATGCCGAAGCTGCTGCCCGCCAGGTAAGCCGCCGCCAACCCGGCCAGCAATGCCAGCCGGCGAAAGCGCCGGTGGGCAAGGATGGCCAACGCCAGCAGCGGGTTGGCAAACCATTGGTGCAAGCCGAAGGGCAAGCCCCATGGCCCGTACAGCAGCATCTGCAGCGCCGGCATGTGATGCCCGCCATTCATGTGCGCGCCGTTGAAGAACAGGGCGAGCAAGTACAGCAGCAGGCTGATGCTCAGGTAGAAAACGGGCAAAGGGCAAATTCCTAGGCGACCGGGGGCTCAAGCAGCAGACCATAGATGCCGGAGTCGGACAACTCACCGGCCACGCACCAGCGCGCCCGCAGGGTGCCTTCAAGCACGAAACCTTGCCGTTCCAGGGTGCGTGCCGAGCCTTGGTTGCGCGGGTCGATCTCACCTTCCAGGCGGCGCATGTGCAGGGTGTTGGCCAGGTAATCGATGAAGCAGGTGAGCGCTTCATCCATGTAGCCCCTGCCCTGCACGGCGCTGGCCAGGCAGTAGCCGATCTCGCCACGGCGGGAAACATCGTCGATGTTGAACAACTGGACCATGCCGATGAGTTCACCGTTGTCGCGGCGGTACATACCCAGCTTGAGCTGGTCGCCATTGGCATAGGCTTCGCGGTCGGCGGCCAGGGCGCTTTCGGCCTCGGCCAGGTTTTGCCAAGGGGCATGGTGCCAATAACGCATGACCTCGGGGTCGGCCATGATCGCCAGCCACTGCGCGGCATCGGCATGGCGCATGGGGCGCAGTTGCAGGCGCGGGCTGTCGAGGCAGAGGTCACTGGGGAAACTGCGGGGTGGGGTCACGCCGGATCTCCTGTCCATTGCTGGGGAGATGACAGTTTAACGTCAAGCGCGAGGTTACGGCATCCCGGGGCTGCTGCGCAGCCCATGGCGACCCAACACCTGAGCTTTGCGCAGTACCTGTGGGAGCTGGCTTGCCGGCGATAGGGCCAGTGCAGGCCAGCGAAAAAGCGTCAGGCCACCTCGGCCCCATCATCCGGCCAATGCGGCTCGTTGGCCCCAGGCGGTGTCAGCGGTGGCAGGCCATATGCTGCCCGGGCAGCGTCACAACTGGGGTTATGTACCCCACCCTCCCACGACGCCTCGAACTCACGGCAGGGGCTGGAGCGGTTGGCATAAATGGTACAGGCCACCTCTTTGCCAACCTCGCCCTGAAGGGCGATACAGCGGCACGGCTTGGCATCGGTGCCGATCATGGCCACACGGGTAGGGTTGACCTGCACTACCAGGTCATCCGGGACAACGCCCCCGGCAGACTGGCATTCGCCCCAGAAGAAAGACACACGGAAGTACCCGCAGCAGGCGCCGCAGTCAAGGCAAGGGTTGTATTCGGACATGATGGCACGGAGGGAAGGTTGTTGTTATCGGGTCTGGCCCGCGGCGCCATTCTCAGTCCAAGCAGGGGCGGCTGGATAGAGGGGCAATGCAAAAAAAATTGCCGCTGATCCGGCCGCCTGGCAACGCTAGCAGATGGCTTTGTAAGTGTCGGCGTCCCAGCGCTGCAAGGCCAGGCCCGTGCTGGGTTCGTAGGCTGTACCCTGCACCTCGCTAAAGCGCATGGGCGCTTGACCACAGTGCACCAGGCGGTCGTCCTTCTCACCCTCGGTGAGCACGGTATAGGACGCATTCCGCATGGCCTGGTACTGGTCGTCCGCCGCTGCCATTTGCTGGTGATACTGCATCAACTGGCTGTCGGTCAACGCCAGGCGCTTGCCCAACTGCACACCCCAGCGGGCCAGGCAGACTTCAGCAAAGTGGCGAACGATCAACCCCGGTTCAGCCAACGCCTTGCCTGCGCCCGCGCCGTCAACCGATGCGTTGCCTACCAGCGTGGCGTGCCGGCCAGGCATTGGATAAATGCAGATGCGTGTGGTGCTCGCCACGGCAGGAACCACGCAGGCAAACCCTTTGGAACGCTCATCCCGCGAATAGAACCCCACGTACTCCTTCACGTTGCCGGCCAAGCTGACCCGCTGCTGCTGCACATTGCCAACCCCCGGTACCGGGTCGATGGCAAAGATGTTCACCGGTATGTCGCGCAGTACAGGGTCTTGTGCCATGGCATTGGCCAGCATGTGGCAACTGATCCCTCCCCTGCTCCAGCCCACCAGGTTGACCTGGGTCGGCAGGCGCGGCTTGCGGAACATACTGATGATGCCCTCCTGCAATTGCTGCGGTGTTGGGTGGCGGGCGCCGTAGCTGTAGTTGCGCCAGAACCATGAGGCCGCAGACCTGGCATCCGGTATCGGCACCCCAGCTTGCTTCAGCCGCTCGTATTCTTCCTTGCTCAGTTCGTTGCGCTGCCAGTTGCTTTCGCCTTTGATCACCTGCAGCACGTGGTTGACGTTTTCTTCCCAGCCGCGACCAAACAGCTGCCCGGTCCAGTTGTAATAGCCACCAGGTTCCACGAACAGGTTGTCATCCTGAAGGTTGCCGCTGCCTGGACCATCGACAGCAATCCAATGGGCGAACTCGTGGCCCTGCTCGTTGCTGGCCAGGGTCGAAACCAGCTCGCCGTTCCAGAAGTTGGGGTTGGCGTGGTCGAAGCGGTGCGAGCCGGTGCCGCAGAAATAGGCGGTGAAGACACTCATGGGGGGGATCCCTTCGGTGAGAAATGAGTGCCGAAGGTAGGTTGGCCGAGCCTTGGAATGCAGGCGGAAAGCTCGCCCGGCTGAAGATCCTGGGGCTGCTTTGCAGCCCTTTCGCGACACAACGCCGCTCCCACAGGTACAGCGCAGCTTTCGGATGCTGCGTGGCCCCTGTGGGAGCGGCCTTGTGTCGCGATGGGCCGCAAAGCGGTCCCTAAAGCTTACTTGCGAGCCAGCCCGTCAGCCCGGAACATCTGCCGGATACCGCGAATGGCCTGACGAATGCGGTCCTGGTTCTCGATCAGGGCAAAGCGCACATGATCATCGCCGTAATCACCGAAACCGATGCCCGGCGACACGCATACCTTGGCCTCGGCCAGCAGCTTCTTGGAAAACTCCAGCGACCCTAGGTGTGCATACGCCGGCGGGATTTTCGCCCAGACGTACATCGACGCCTTGGGGTTCTCGACCATCCAGCCCAGCTCGTGCAGGCCTTTGACCAGCAGGTTGCGGCGCTGGCGGTACTGCTCGGCAATGTCGCGCACGCACTGCTGGTCACCTTCCAGGGCAGCGATGGCCGCCACCTGCAGCGGGGTGAAGGTGCCGTAGTCGTGGTAGCTCTTGATCCGCGCCAGCGCATTGACCAGCTCGGGGTTGCCGACCATGAAGCCAATGCGCCAACCCGCCATGTTGTAGCTTTTGGACAGGGTGAAGAACTCCACCGCAATGTCCTTGGCGCCCGGCACCTGCATGATCGACGGGGCTTTCCAGCCGTCATAGACGATGTCGGCATAGGCCAAGTCATGCACCACCAGCACACCATACTGCTTGGCCAGTGCCACCACACGCTCGAAGAAGTCCAGCTCCACGCACTGCGCGGTGGGGTTGGACGGGAAGCCAAGGATCATCATCTTCGGCTTGGGTATCGACTCGCGAATGGCGCGCTCAAGCTCGTTGAAGAAGTCCACCCCCGGCACCAGCGGCACGGAGCGCACCTGGGCGCCGGCGATCACCGCCCCGTAGATGTGGATCGGGTAGCTGGGGTTGGGCACCAGCACGGTGTCGCCCTGGTCGAGGGTGGCGAGCATCAGGTGCGCCAGGCCTTCCTTCGAACCGATGGTGACAATGGCTTCGCTCTCCGGGTCGATGTCGACTTCATAGCGTTCCTTGTACCAGTTGGCGATGGCCCGGCGCAGGCGCGGAATACCGCGCGAGGTGGAATAGCCGTGGGTGTCTTCACGCTGGGCAACCTGCACCAGCTTCTCGACAATGTGCGGCGGCGTGGCGCCATCGGGGTTACCCATGCTCAGGTCGATAATGTCCTCGCCACGGCGGCGGGCAGCCATCTTGAGCTCGGCAGTGATGTTGAAGACGTAAGGGGGGAGACGATCGATGCGCGCAAAGCGGCGCGGCGAACCTGGGTTGGCCATGGTTTCCTCTGAGAACGTAAGCGCCCGGAACCGTCCGAGCGACGCTGGCCGATGTGGCGGCCTGGATCAGAAGATAATGCCGAGACAGGATACCTGTAAAGGACAAATTCCTGTTTTTTTAGATCTTTTCAGAAGTATTTTTTGAAAATACAGGATTTATGTTTTCCTGCGCTGGCCTCTTCGCGGGCTCGCCCGCTCCCACAGGGTTACCCGCAGCCCCTGGGACCTGCGCCGTACCTGTGGGAGCGGGCAAGCCCGCGAAAAGGCCGGCACAGGAAAAACACCCATAAAAAAACCCCAGCACATGGCCGGGGTTTTCGTGAAACAGGCAGCTATTTCAGCGTGCGTATGTCATCAGCACGTCCGCAGCGGTTTGGCTGTCCACACCCATCATCACGCTCAGGGCAGTGACGGTGAGGATGGAGAAGCCGAACACCTTGCGTGCCCACTTGCTGTCATCCTCGGCCTTGTAGCCACCCCAGGCCATGTACAGCCAGTACAGGCCCATGGCAGCTGCCACGGCCAGGTAGCCGAGGCCGGCGTAACCGCCGAGGGTGAGCATCAAGGTAGCGAGCACGAAAGCCAGTACGTACAGCACGATCTGCTTCTTCGCCGCCAGAATGCCGCGCGCCACCGGTAGCACCGGAATGTTGGCAGCGCTGTAATCCTTGAAGCGGAAGATGGCAATGGCAAAGCTGTGCGGCATTTGCCACAGGCTGAACATCACCAGCAAGGTTACCGCAGCCAGGTCGAAGCTGTTGCTCACGGCACAGTAGCCGATCACCGGAGGCATGGCACCCGACAGGCTGCCGACCAAGGTGCCGTGCACCGACTTGCGCTTCAGCCACAGGCTGTAGAAGCCGACGTAGACGACGAACCCTACTGCTGCGCAGAACGCCGACAGCGGGTTGGCCTGGACATACAGCAGGCTGAAACCCGCCACCCCAAGCAGGGTGGCGTAGATCAGCGCGAGGGGCAGCGACATGCCGCCCTGAACCATCACGCGGTTCTTGGTGCGCTCCATCTTGTGGTCGATGTCACGGTCGATGCAGTTGTTGAACACGCACCCGGACGCCACCACCAGCGAAGTACCGATCACCGCCGCCAGGAACAGGGCGAAATCCACATGGCCCTTCGAGGCAAGGAAGAAACCGCCTGCCACGGAAAGCACGTTACCGAAAATGATCCCCGGTTTGGTGATTTGGATAAAGTGCTTAACGGACATGCAGTCTTACCTCACTTGGCCAGCATTTCGAAGTGGATGCTGAACATGATCCACAGCGACAGGCCGACCAGCAGTGCGATCACCAGCGTGGTGAACAGGAACGTCGATACGTTGTTGCGTTGCTCTTTCGAGCGGTCCATGTGCAGGAAGTACACCAGGTGCACAACTACCTGGATCACGGCCATGGCAACGATGATCAGAACGGTCAGGTTCTTCGGCAGGCTGGCGGTCATGGCCAGGCCGAACGGGATCGCGGTCAGGATGATCGACAGTACGAAACCGATCATGTACGACTTGACGCTGCCGTGATTACCTTCGTGATGAGTGTCGTGTGCGTTAGCCATTACAGAACCCCCAGCAGGTAAACGACGGTGAATACGCAGATCCAGACCACGTCCAGGAAGTGCCAGAACAGGCTCAGGCAGCTCATGCGGGTCTTGGCGGTCGGCGTGATGCCGTGCTTGTTGATCTGGTACATCATGATTGCCATCCAGATCAGACCAGCAGTCACGTGCAGGCCGTGGGTACCTACCAGGGCAAAGAAGCCCGACAGGAAGCCACTGCGCTGCGGGCCGAAGCCCTCGCCGATCAGGTGATGGAATTCATAGATTTCCATCGCGATGAAGCCTGCACCGAACAGGAAGGTCACAGCCAACCAGCCCAGCACACCTGCTTTCTTGCCATCGAACATCTTCAGCATGGCGAAGCCGAAGGTGATCGAGGACAGCAGCAGGAACAGCGTTTCAACAGCTACGAAGTCGAGCTGGAAGATGTCGTGACCCGACGGGCCGCCGGCAAAACTGCCGGACAGCACCGCGTAGGTGGCGAAGAGCGACGCAAACAGGATGCAGTCGGTCATCAGGTACAGCCAGAAACCCAGTACGGTCATCTGGCCCGAGTCGTGGTGGTGGTCGTCATGCCCATGGTCGTGACCATGAGCTGCGCCGCCGTGCATTACTTGACTGGACATTGATTACACCCGCTCAAACGATTCGACACGTGCGCCGGCAGGCAGAGCACCTGCTTTGGCCAGCGCTTTCATACGCTCGCCTTCGATGCGCGCCACTTCTTCGGCCGGAACCATGTAGCCCTGGTCGTCACGTGCAGCGTGGCGAACGAAGACCGCGATGGTTGCAACCAGGCTCGCGCCCACCAGCCACCAGATGTGCCAGATGAAAGCGAAGCCGAAGACGGTCAGGAACAGGCCCATGAACAGACCGGTAGCAGTGTTGCTCGGCATGTGGATGGCTTCGTACTTGGCCGGAACCTTGTACGCAACGCCTTCTTCCTTGGCTTCGTGCCAGCAGTCCAGGCCAACTTTCTCAGGCATGTGAGCGAAGTTGTAGAACGGAGGTGGCGAAGAAGTCGACCATTCCAGGGTACGGCCGCCCCATGGGTCGCCGGTCACGTCCAGGTTCTGGTTGCGGTCGCGGACCGAAACGTACAGCTGGATCAGCTGGCAAGCGATACCGAACAGGATCAGCACGGCGCCGACAACGGCTACGTACAGGTAGGGTTCCCACAGTGGGTTGTCGGAGTGGTTCAGACGACGGGTCATGCCCATGAAGCCCAGGGCGTACAGCGGCATGAACGCAACGTAGAAGCCCGACAGCCAGAACCAGAAGGCAGCTTTGCCCCACTTCTCGTTCAGGGTGAAGCCGAAAGCTTTCGGGAACCAGAAGGCGAAGCCGGCGATGTAGCCGAATACCGCGCCACCGATGATCACGTTGTGGAAGTGCGCAATAACGAACAGGCTGTTGTGCAGAACGAAGTCAGCACCAGGAACGGCCAGCAGTACGCCGGTCATGCCACCGATGGAGAAGGTGACCATGAAGCCCAGGGTCCAGAGCATCGGCGGGGTGAAGCGCACGCGGCCCTGGTACATGGTGAACAGCCAGTTGAACAGCTTCACACCGGTCGGGATGGAGATCAGCATCGTCGCCAGGCCGAAGAAGGTGTTGACGCTGGCGCCGGCACCCATGGTGAAGAAGTGGTGCAGCCATACCGCAAAGCCAAGGATGGCGATCGCGCCCGATGCGTAGATCATCGAGTGGTGGCCGAACAGGCGTTTGCCAGAGAACGTCGAAGTCACTTCCGAGAACACGCCGAAGGCCGGCAGGATCAGGATGTAAACCTCAGGGTGACCCCACGCCCAGAACAGGTTGACGTACATCATCGGGTTCCCACCAAGCTCGTTGGTGAAAATGTGGAAGTCCAGATAACGGTCAACAGTCAGCAGCGCAAGTGCAGCAGTCAGGATCGGGAACGATGCAACGATCAGGACGTTGGCCCAGGTGCAGGTCCAGGTGAAGATCGGCATGTCCATCAGCTTCATGCCAGGTGCGCGCATCTTCATCACGGTGACGAGGAAGTTCACGCCGGTAAGCGTCGTACCCAATCCGGATAGCTGTAGCGCCCAGATATAGTAATCGACACCTACCCCAGGGCTGTACTGGATGCCTGCGAGCGGCGGATAGGCAACCCAGCCGGTCTTGGCGAATTCACCAACGCCCAGCGAGATGTTGACCAGCAGCACGCCTGCCAGCAGCAGGTAGAAGCTCAGGGAGTTCAGGAACGGGAAGGCAACGTCACGTGCACCGATCTGCAGAGGAACCGCCAGGTTCATCAGGCCGGTGAAGAACGGCATCGCCATGAAGATGATCATGATCACACCGTGGGCGGTGAAGATCTGGTCATAGTGTTCAGGCGGCAGGTAGCCTTCGGAGCCACCGGTTGCGGCAGCCAGCTGGGTACGCATCATGATGGCGTCGGCAAAGCCGCGCAGCAGCATGACCATCGCGACGATGATGTACATCACGCCGATCTTTTTGTGGTCGACAGTAGTCAGCCACTCGCTCCACAAGTAGGTCCACTTGCGGAAATAGGTGATAAGACCGACGACAGCGATACCGCCGAGCGCGATCATGGCAAGCGTCACCATGACTATCGGCTCGTGATAGGGTATCGCCTCCAGGCTTAATTTACCGAACATCTCTTACTCCTCTGCACCGGCAGCTGGTTGCATACTCGATTCCACACCCTTGGTTGTGGCCAGATCTTTGCTGCCAGCTTCTTCGTGGCTACGGCCGCGGTTCATGCCTTCGTACTTGTCTACGATCAGCTGGAACTGCTCTGGCGATGCCTCGCTATACAGCGCGACTGGGTTGTTTTCGCTTGGTTTGGCCAAGGCTTCGTATTCGGCCTTGTCCAGCTTCTTCGGCGACTGCTTGACCTCGGCGACCCACTTGTCGAAGTCTTCCTGGGAAGTGGCAGTAGCCTTGAATTTCATGCCGGTGAAGCCAGCACCGCTGTAGTTGGCGCTGATACCGTCGAATTCGCCGTTTTCGTTGGCGATCAGGTGCAGCTTGGTGGTCATGCCGGCCATGGCGTAGATCTGGCCGCCCAGGCCCGGGATGAAGAACGAGTTCATCACGGCGTCGGAGGTGACGCGGAAGTTGACCGGGGTGTTAGCCGGGAAGACGATCTTGTTGACCGTGGCAATGCCCTGCTCCGGGTAGATGAACAGCCACTTCCAGTCCAGCGCGACCACGTCGATCTGTACCGGCTTGACGTCGGAGTCCAGCGGACGGTACGGATCCAGCTTGTGGGTGGACTTGTAGGTGACGTAACCCAGGGCGATGATGATCAGGATCGGGATGATCCACACCGCGGCCTCGATCTTGGTCGAGTGCGACCAGTCAGGGGTGTAGGTGGCAGCCTTGTTGGAAGCACGGTACTTCCAGGCGAACGCCAGGGTCATGATGATGACGGGCACCACCACCAGCAGCATAAGCCCGGTAGCGATCAGGATCAGGTTCTTTTGCTCAATGCCGACCTGGCCCTTCGGGTCGAGCAGGGTCCAGTTGCACCCACTGAGTAAAAGCATGCCTAAAAAGGGCAATATGCCAAACAGTCTGGGGTAACGCTTTTTACTCATCTCACGACCTCTAGATCAGCTTGCTTCAATGCAATTTGTGTTTTGGTAGCCAACACTTCGTCCTGCCAAGTGAGGCATGTCGCGCCCGTACTCGCTCCTGCCTGGGTCTGACTGCAGGACCTTGGCTCAAGCGGGTTAGCGGTGCTTTTGGTTTCGTAGGCAACAGGCCTGTACTTCAGACCAAGTCCATTTGGTGCGGGAAAACGCGGAGGGGGGTCCGCCCGGTATCGCCGTTGGGCGAAACTTGACGAAGTCAGCAAAAAGAAGCGCTGGGGCTTCCTTCAATCCTGCGACTCGCAAGCAGTGCCGAACGGGAATTGGGGGCGATTGTAGTTAGGTCGCCAACCCTTGACTATGACTTATTGAGCAACAGTCTTTTACAGAATCTGCAACAATGGCGACTGATTATTCAACTTCGCGACAGTTTGTCGCACCCCGCTTGCCAGGCCTCAAAGCCGCATGCTGCAAGGCTTTGAGATTGATCCAGATCAAGCGGGCGGCAACTTTTCCCTGTTCTCGCGGGCTGTAAAAGACCCCACGCAAATCGGGACTTTTGTCTAAGCCTGGCGGCGGTTTCGGTAGATGCCGAGCGGCACCAGCACAGCGGTCAGAACGAAGGCTACCAGCGCCCATTGCGCCAGCGACAAACCGAGGATCGGCGGGTATGGCGTGCTGCAGAAGCCATCGACCTGGAATGCCAAGGGCCACAGCTTGGCCAGCGGCAGGTCATCGACGATCGGCTGGAGCGTATCGATACCACAACTGACCATCGGGTTGGCGAGTATATACACATGGTTGCCAGCCGCAATCATTCCGCCAATGGCACTGAGCACCACCAGGGCCTCGAAGAACGTCAGGCTACGGCGCCCGGGCATGGCCGCCGCGATGAACGCGAACACGGCAATGAACAGCAGTGCGTAGCGCTGCAGGATGCACAACGGGCACGGCGCCTCGCCCAGTACCACCTGCATGTAGAGCGCGCCGCCGATCAGCGAAATGCAGATCAGGCCCAGCAGCACCAGAAAGCGCCGTTCCCGATTCAGGCGCGATGTTTGTTCGTTCATTACCGGTTCCTTCGATGGAAAGTGGCAGCGTGGTCCGCCTGCCCTGGCGCAAGTCTACACGCTGAGCGGGGCCTGTGAGCGTGCCGAGGAAGCGGCGTGATAGCACTGCGCAGGGCTATCCGGTGTGGCTGAGACCGGCCGGAACGAGGTCGGTTCAACGGCAGGCGGCAAAAAACCAGTGCCCGGGCGCCGCGCAGGGGCAAGCCCCTCGACACCCGGGAGTGAAGGATACCGTGATTAAAGGATGATTAAGAATGAAAGCGGCGCTGGTGCTTTCATCTTTCCTTTATATATAGGCAGAAAGGTGTGATGCGTGGCATGCCGCTGGAAATGCATAAGCCTGGACCGGCCCTATCGCCGGCAAGCCGGCTCCCACAGGGAACATTACAAGCCCCAAAACCTGCTCAGTCCCCGTGGGAGCCGGCTTGCCGGCGATAGGGCCGGTACGGCCACTACATCACTCCAGCGCCGCCGCCGGCCCGAAGAACTCGTAGCGGCTCTGCTGTTCCGGCACGCCCAGGCCCTTGAGCTGGCGCTTGACCGCCGCCATGAAGCCCTTCGGCCCAAGGAAGTACGCATCCACGTCCCGTTCACGCGGCAGCCACTCGGCCAGCAGGTCTTCGCTCAGCACGCCCACGGCATCGGCCGCACCACCATCCGCCTCGGCATAGCAGTAGAAGCGCTTGAGCTGCGGGTGGCGCGCCGCCAGGCCATCGATCCAGTCACGGAAGGCATGCACCGCACCATTGCGTGCGCAGTGAATGAAATGCACCTGACGCCCGGTGTGCAGGGCGGCCTGCAGCATCGCCAGGGTCGGGGTAATGCCCACACCGCCACTGATCAGTACCAGCGGCTTGGCACTGGCTGCCAGGGTGAAGTTACCTGCTGGCGGGAACAGTTGCAGGGTATCGCCAACCTGCAACTGGTCATGCAGGTAGTTGGACACCTTGCCGCCCGCCTCGCGCTTGACGCTGATGCGGTACTCCTTGCCGTCGCACAACGCCGACAGCGAATAGTTGCGGCGCTGTTCGGCACCGTCGATGTTCAGTTTCAGGCCAATGTACTGCCCGGGCTCGGCCTTGAGCACCGGTTTGCCGTCTACAGGGGCGAAGTAGAACGAAACGATTTCGCTGCTTTCCTGTTCGCGGCGCACCAGGCGGAACTCGCGGGTCCCGCGCCAGCCACCCTCGGCCGCTTCCTTTTGCTGGTAAAGGTTTTCTTCGGCACCGATCAGGATGTCGGCCAACTGACCATAGGCAGCGCCCCAAGCCTCGATCACCGCCGGGGTGGCGATGTCCTTGCCCAGCACTTCCTCGATGGCGCGCAGCAGGCAACTGCCGACGATCGGGTAGTGCTCCGGCAGAATCTGCAGGGCGACGTGCTTGTTGATGATCTGCCCGACCAGGCCTCCCAGTTGCTCCAGCTGGTCGATGTGGCGGGCATACATCAGCACGCCGTTGGCCAGCGCGCGCGGCTGGTCGCCACTGGCCTGGTGGGCCTGGTTGAACAGCGGACGCACCTCGGGGTACTCGCTGAGCATCATCTTGTAGAAGTGAGTGGTCAGCGCTTCCCCGCCGCTTTCCAGCAGTGGGACGGTGGCCTTGATGATCGCACGTTGGTCGGCATTGAGCATTGCGGTGACTCCTGGGCCTAGGGCTTCAAATGATGCCTAGGTCATTACACCAATCATGCCAACTTAAATTTCCAATTAAATCAAACACTTGAGACCAACCATGTCAAAAAGACGCAGTAGGCCGTATAGTCATAAAGACCTACTGGAGTCCATATGACCACAAAGCCTTTGCTCACCACGTTGCTGCCACTGGTCAGTGACCTGTCCCGCGAATTGCCCGACCAGGAGCGCTACCGCCGCCTGTTGCAGGCCATGCGCAGCCTGCTGCCATGCGATGCCGCCGCGCTGCTGCGCCTGGACGGCGAATGGCTGGTACCGCTGGCCGTGGACGGGCTGAGCCCCGATACCCTCGGCCGGCGGTTCCGGGTGAGCGAACACCCGCGCTTCCAGATCCTGCTCAGCCGCCCCGAGCCCACCCGCTTCGCCAGCGATTCCGAGCTGCCCGACCCCTATGATGGCCTGGTGACCGCCGTCGCGGCCTCGCTCGAAGTTCACGACTGCATGGGCTGCCCGTTGATGGTCGATGAGCGCCCATGGGGCCTGGTCACCCTCGATGCGCTGACGCCGGGGCAGTTCCAGAGCCTGGAGCTGGATGCCCTGCAAGCTTTCGCCAGCCTGGCCGCCGCGACCGTAACCGTGGCCGAGCGTATCCACCACCTGGCCCTGCGTGCCGAAGACGAACACCACCGCGCCGAAATCTACCGCCAGGCCAGTGGCCAGCACCAGGAACTGATCGGCCAAAGCCCGGCCCACAAACGCTTGGTGGAAGAGATCCGCCTGGTCGGTGGCAGCGACCTGACCGTACTGATCACCGGCGAAACCGGTGTTGGCAAAGAGCTGGTGGCGCAGGCCCTGCACCAGGCCAGTAGCCGCGCCAACCAGCCGCTGGTCAGCCTCAATTGCGCAGCCCTGCCGGACACCCTGGTGGAAAGTGAGCTGTTCGGCCATGTGCGCGGGGCCTTCACCGGCGCGCACGGCGAGCGCCGCGGCAAGTTCGAACTGGCCAACGGCGGCACGCTGTTCCTCGACGAAGTCGGCGAACTGCCGCTGACCGTGCAGGCCAAGCTGCTGCGCGTTTTGCAAAGCGGTCAGTTGCAACGCCTGGGGTCGGACCGCGAGCACCGCGTGGACGTGCGCCTGATCGCCGCCACCAACCGTGACCTGGCGGCCGAGGTGCGCAACGGCAACTTCCGCGCCGACTTCTATCACCGCCTCAGCGTGTACCCGCTGCAGGTACCGCCACTGCGCGAACGTGGGCGTGATGTGCTGCTATTGGCCGGCTACTTCCTCGAACAGAACCGTTCGCGCCTGGGCCTGAACAGCCTGCGCCTGAGCAGTGAGGCCCAGGCCGCGCTGCTGGCGTATGCCTGGCCTGGCAACGTGCGCGAACTGGAACACCTGATCGGCCGTTCGGCGCTCAAGGCGCTGGGCCAACACCCCGACCGGCCACGTATCCTGACCCTTGAAGCCAGCGACCTGGACGTGCGTACAACGGCACCGGCGGCCGCAGCCACGCCCCTCCCTGCCCCGCCGCTGTCGCTAGCCAACCTGCCCGAGGGTGGCCTGCGCGAGGCCGTCGACAGCTACCAGCGCCAGGTGATCGAAGCGTGCCTGCAACGGCATCAGGACAACTGGGCGGCAGCGGCGCGCGAGCTGGGTCTGGACCGTGCCAACCTCAGCCGATTGGCCCGTCGGCTGGGGCTTCGCTGAGGTTTATCTACAAAAGGATTAACCCAGAAAGCCATCTGGTTGCTTCCCGCCTGGCTGCTATATCTCCCTAACCACCCCACTCTCGGCTGCCTGGTCGAGGCTGTGCGTAACATCCCTGCACGGGTCCTGTTACTGCGGTTGTAGCCCGATAACGGGCTGGGGGATCCGGACACCAGCAGGGAGCATCCATGGACAACATCGTCGTCGCCGATAAGCAAACTGAAGTCGCCACTCAGAGCGCCTGGGGCAATATCAATCTCAAAGGGCCAGGCGTCGTGCAGATGCCCGTGGCTCCCGATCAGCTGGCCACCGTCACCCAGCGCGGGCAGGACTTGGTCCTCACCCTCAAGTCCGGGGAAAAAATCACCATCGGCAATTTCTTCGCAGTGGACCAGGCCGGTGTCGGCAGCGACATTGTCTTCGTTGGCGAGGACGGCACCCTGTGGCACGCCCAGTACAATGCGGCGGCATTCGAGGGCTTCACCTTCGAAGACGTAAACTCCCTGGATGAGCTGGTTGCAGGCCTGGGTACCGCTGGCAGCGCCATGCCCACCTGGGCGATTGCCGGGCTCAGCCTGCTCGGTGCCGGCGGTGCGGCGGCGGCGGCCGGCAGCGGGGGTGGCGGTGGCGGGGGTGGCGCCGACCCGGACACCACCCCACCGGCCACGCCCATCGACCTGTTGGTATCGCCCGATGGCCTGCGCCTGACCGGCCGTGCCGAAGCCGGCTCGACGGTAACCGTACGCGGGGCCGACGGCGCAGTGCTGGGCACTGCCGTAGCCGGCGCCGACGGCCAGTTCAGCATCACCCTGCAACCTGCGCAAACCGATGGTCAAACCCTGGAGGTCAGTGCCCGCGACGCCGCCGGCAATGTTTCACCGCCGGCCAGCATCAACGCGCCAGATATCGACACGCCCGACACCACGGCCCCTGACCAGCCGAGTGACCTGGCCCTTGCCAATGGCGTTACCCTCAGCGGTCGCGGCGAGCCGGGTGCCACCGTGCAGGTGCGCGATACTGCCGGTAACCTGATTGGCAGCGGCGTGGTCAACGCCGACGGCACTTTCAGCCTCACGCTTTCCCCCGCACAAGCCAACGGTGAAGCCCTGGACATACGCCAGGTAGATGCCGCCGGCAACAGCTCGACACCCTTGGTGTTCACAGCCCCGGATATCACCGCCCCGGCTGCACCGAGCGCACTGGTGGTCAGTCAGGACGGTACGGTACTCACTGGCCGTGCCGAACCCGGCAGCACCGTACGTATCCTCGCCGCCGACGGCAGCCAGCTGGGCACCGCAGTGGTCGGCGCCACGGGCGTATTCAGCATTAACCTCAGCCCGGCGCAAGTGGATGGCCAAACACTGCAAGCCACGGCCACCGACGCAGCTGGCAACACCTCTACCGCCAGTTCGGTGACCGCGCCGAGCGTCGACGGCGGCGACACCACCCCACCGCAAGCACCCAGCGACCTGGCCATCGGCCTGGCCGGCAGCCAGCTCAGCGGCCGTGGCGAAGCCGGCAGCACCGTGCAGGTGCGTGATGCCGCAGGCACGGTCATCGCGACCGGCACCGTCGGCGCGGATGGCACCTTCGCCATTAACCTGGACCCGGCCGTCAAGGATGGCAGCACCCTGCAAGTCACCCTTACCGACGCTGCCGGCAACGTGTCGCAGCCAGGCGCAGTGACGTCACCCGACCTGCTGCCACCGGCACAGCCCACCGACCTGGCACTGGCGGACGGGGTGACCTTCACCGGCCGCGGCGAACCGGGGGCTACCGTACAGGTGCGCGACGCTGCCGGTAACCTGCTCGGCTCGGCCGTGGTCAACCAGGACGGAACGTTCAGCCTCAGCCTGTCCCCTGCCCAGGCCAACGGTGAAGCGCTTGACGTACGCCTGGTCGACGCCGCCGGCAACAGCTCGCCCCCCCTGCAATTCAACGCCCCGGACATTACTGCGCCGGATGCCGTCAGCGATATCCTGGTCGGTGCGGGCGGCACCCGCCTCAGTGGCCATGGTGAAGCCGGGGCTTCTGTGGAAGTGCGGGATGCCGACGGCAACCTGCTGGGTCGTGGCGTGGTCACGGCCAACGGCACCTTCCTGATCGACCTCGACCCGGCCGTGCAACCCGGCGACCAGCTGACCCTGCTGCAAGTGGACCCCAGCGGCAATGCTTCGGTGGCCGTCGAGTACGATGTACCGCTCACCACTGCCCCGGCCAGCCCCAGCGGGCTGGCCATCGATGCCGATGGCACTACCCTCACGGGCAGCGCCCCTGCCGGCAGCCGAGTGGAAGTACGCGATGCCAGCGGCACGCTGATTGGCAGCGCCGTAGCCAACGCCGACGGCAGCTTCAGCATCGAGCTCACCCCTGCCCAGGCCAACGGCGAACTGCTGAACGTACTGGCCCTCGATGCCGAGGGCGTGTCCTCCGTGCCCACCCAGATCACCGCACCCGATATCACGGCACCCGCGGCACCTGCCGAGCTGGCAGTCAGTGCCGACGGCAGCGTGATCACCGGCCGCGCCGAACCCGGCAACACCGTGCGCATCGTGGCTGCCGATGGTACCGAGCTGGGCAGCGCCGTGGTCGGCCCGACCGGGGTGTTCAGCATCGAGCTGGCCCCACCACAAACCGACGGTGAAGTGCTGCAAGCCACCGCCACCGATGCCGCGGGCAACACTTCAGCCACCAGCGCGGTGACCGCGCCGGACCTTGATGGGGTGGATACCACGCCACCAGCAGCGCCGACCGACCTCGCCATAGCGCTGGCCGGAAGCCAGCTGAGCGGGCGTGGCGAACCGGGCGCCAGCGTGCAAGTCCGTGATGCGGCCGGGAATATCCTGGCCACCGGCAGCGTAGGTGCCGACGGCAGCTTCACCATCACCCTGGACCCGCCGGTGAACGACGGCAGTGCCCTGCAAGTGACCCTGACCGATGCTGCCGGCAACCAGTCGCCCACCGGCTCGGTCACCTCACCCGACCTGCAGCCACCTGCGCCGCCAACCGAATTGGCCCTGCTTGGTGGGGTCACTTTCAATGGCCGCGGCGAGCCCGGCGCCACCGTGCAGGTGCGCGACGCGGCTGGCACCCTTATCGGCAGCGGCGTGGTCGGTGCGGACGGGGCGTTCAGCCTGTCCTTGTCACCTGCCCAGGCCAATGGCGAGGCCCTGGATGTGCGCCTGGTCGATGCTGCTGGCAACAGCTCGATACCGCTGGAATTCACCGCACCCGACACCACGCCACCGGCTGCCGTAAGCGACATCGTGGTCGGCGCCGACGGCCTGGCTCTGAGTGGGCGTGGTGAAGCCGGCGCCACCGTTGAAGTGCGAGATGCCGACGGCACCGTGATCGGCAGCGGCGTTGTCAGCGCTAACGGTACCTTCCTGATCGACCTCGAACCGGCCGTGCAGCCCGGCGCGCAACTGAGCCTGGTGCAGACCGACCCGAGTGGCAATGCCTCCGAGGCCCTGCAGTTCGCAGTGCCGACCACGCCTGCGCCTGCCAGCCCCAGCGACCTGGTGGTTGCCGAAGATGGCAGCAGCATCAGCGGCACCGCGCCGGCCGGCACCCGCGTGGAGGTCCATGATGCCAATGGCACGCTGCTTGGCAGTGGGGTTGCAGGCGACGATGGCAGCTTCACCGTCACCCTCGACCCCGCCCAGGCCAATGGCGAACTGCTGGACGTGGTGGCCATTGATGGCAGCGGTGCTTCGTCCCTGCCCGCCCAGATCTCCGCACCGGACATCACCCCACCGGTCACCCCCAGCGAGCTGGTGATCAGCGCCGACGGCAGCGTGCTCACCGGGCGTGCCGAAGCCGGCAGCACCGTACGCGTGCTGGCGGCCGACGGCACCACGGTGCTTGGCACCGCGGTAGTCGGTGCCACCGGCAGCTTCAGCATCACCCTCGACCCCGCCCAGGTAAACGGCGAGGTGCTGCAAGTTACCGCTATCGATAATGCCGGCAATGCTTCTGCGGCCGGCACCGTCACCGCCCCAGACATTGACGGTGGCGACAACACAGCACCGCTGGCACCCACAGACCTGGTGATCGGCCTGGCCGGCGGCCAGCTGAGCGGTCGCGGCGAACCCGGCACCCGCGTGGAGGTGCGTGACGCCCAAGGTAACGTGCTGGCCAACGGCACGGTCAACCCGGATGGCAGCTTCGTCCTCACCCTGAGCCCAGCCGTCGACGACGGCAGCGCCCTGCAAGTGACCCTGACCGACGCTGCCGGCAACGTTTCGCAACCTGGCACGGTCACCGCACCGGACCTGCAGGGCCCGGCCCAGCCGACCGACCTGGCCCTGGCCGATGGCGTCACCTTCACTGGCCGTGGCGAACCTCGCGCCACCGTGCAGGTGCGCAATGCGGATGGCACCGTGATCGGCAGCGGCGTGGTCGGTGCGGACGGGGCGTTCAGCCTGTCCTTGTCACCTGCCCAGGCCAATGGCGAAGCCCTGGATGTGCGCCTGGTCGATGCTGCCGGCAACAGCTCGATGCCGCTGGCATTCACCGCACCCGACACCACGCCACCGGCGGCTGTGAGCAACATCGTGGTCGGCGCCGATGGCCTGGCGCTGAGTGGGCGTGGCGAAGCCGGCGCCACCGTTGAAGTGCGCAATGCCGACGGCACCGTGATCGGCAGCGGCGTGGTCGCTGCCAATGGCGTTTTCCTGATCGACCTGAATCCCGACGCGCAGCCCGGCGCTCAGTTGAGCCTGGTGCAAACCGACCCGAGCGGTAATACCTCCGAAGCGCTGCAGTTCGAGGTGCCGGTCACCCCTGCCCCTGCCAGCCCGAGCGACTTGATAGTCGCCGAAGATGGCAGCAGCATCAGCGGCGCCGCGCCGGCCGGCAGCCGCGTGGAGATCTACGGCGCCGACGGAACGCTGGTTGGCAGTGTGCAGGTTGGCCAGGACGGCACCTTCACGGTCATTCTCAACCCGGCCCAGGCCAATGGCGAACTGCTGGAGGTGGTGGCCATCGATGGCAGCGGTGCTTCGTCCCTTCCAGCCCAGGTCTCCGCACCGGACATCACCCCACCGGTCACCCCCAGCGAGCTGGTAATCAGCGCCGACGGCAGCGTGGTCACCGGCCGCGCAGAAGTTGGCAGCACGGTACGCGTGCTGGCGGCCGATGGCACCACTGTGCTTGGCACCGCGGTAGTCGGTGCCACCGGCAGCTTCAGCATTACCCTGGACCCCGCCCAGTTGAACGGCGAGGTGCTGCAAGTTACCGCTACCGATGCCGCCGGCAATGCTTCTACGGCCGGCACCGTCACCGCACCAGACATTGACGGTGGCGACAACACGCCACCGGAAGCCGCCACCAACCTGCTTGTCGGCCTGGCCGGTGCCCAGCTCAGCGGCCGCGGTGAAGCCGGTGCCAGCGTGCAAGTGCGCGACGCCCAGGGCAACGTGCTGGCAAATGGCACGGTCAACCCGGATGGCAGCTTCACGCTGGCCCTGGAACCTGCAGTCAAGGACGGCAGCACCTTGCAAGTGGTGCTGACCGACGCCGCCGGCAATGCCTCCGCCCCTGCGTCGGTGGTAACACCGGACCTGCAGGCGCCCGCGCAGCCCACCGGTCTGGCGCTGGTCGACGGCGTCACCCTCAGCGGTAGCGGCGAGCCAGGCGCCAGCGTGCAGGTGCGCGATGCCGCGGGCACCCTGCTGGGCAGCGCTCAGGTCAACGACGACGGCACGTTCAGCGTGACCCTGACCCCAGCACAGGCCAATGGCGAAGTGCTGGACATTCGCCAGGTGGATGCTGCCGGCAACATTTCCTCGCCACTGCAGTACCAGGCGCCAGACACCACTGCGCCGGCGCAGGTCAGCAATATCGTGGTCGGCGCCGATGGCCTGGCCTTGAGCGGGCGTGGCGAAGCCGGCGCTACCGTGCAGGTGCGCGACGCCCACGGCACGCTGATCGGCAGCGGCGTGGTGACCGCTAACGGCACCTTCCTGCTCGAACTCGACCCGGCCGCGTTGCCGGGTGAACGCTTGAGCCTGGTCCAGACCGACCCGAGCGGCAACGCCTCGCTGGCGCTGGACTATGACGTGCCGCTGGTAACCGTACCGCTCAGCCCAAGCGACCTGGTGGTCGCCGAAGACGGTACCAGCGTCAGTGGCTCGGCCCCCGTGGGCAGCCGCGTGGAAGTGCATGATGCCGAGGGTGCGCTGATCGGTAGCGTGGTGGTCGGCGCCGAAGGCACCTTCACCGTGGTCCTCAACCCGGCCCAGGCCAATGGCCAACTGCTGGATGTGGTAGCTATCGACAACAACGGCACTTCGTCGCTGCCGGTACAGGTCAGCGCACCAGACATCACGCCACCGGTGGCGCCAAGCGAACTGGCCATTACCGCCGACGGTACCGCCGTCAGCGGCCGTGCCGAACCTGGCAGCACCGTGCGCGTGCTGGCGGCCGATGGCAGCACCGTACTTGGCACTGTGGTGGTGGGCGCCAGTGGTGCGTTTGAAATCACCCTTAGCCCTGCCCAGGTGGCGGGCGAACAGTTGCAAGTGGTTGCCACCGACGCAGCCGGCAATGCCTCGCAGGCCGGCAGCCTTACCGCACCGGTCATCGACAACGGCGGCGACACCACGCCACCAGAGCCTGCCACCAACCTGGCGATCAGCAATGACGGCCGCACCGTGTCCGGCCGCGGCGAAGCCGGCACCACCGTAGAGGTACGCAACGACCAAGGCCAACTGCTGGCCAGCGGCACCGTGCAGCAGGACGGCAGTTTCAACGTTACCCTGCCCACCCCGGTGGTGGATGGCTCGTCACTGCAAGTGACCTTGACCGATGCTGCTGGCAACGTGTCCAGCCCAAGCCCGCTGACCGCACCCGATCAGGTGGCGCCACTGCAACCCACCGACCTGGCGCTGGTCGATGGCGTCAGCCTGACCGGCAATGCCGAGGCCGGTGCCCGGGTAGAGGTACGCGACGCTGCTGGCAACGTTATCGGCAGTACCCTCGCCGAAGCGGATGGCAGTTTCAGCCTCACCCTCGACCCGGCGCAGGCCAATGGCGAAACCGTCAGCGTGGAGGTGACCGACGCCGCAGGCAACACCTCGCTGCCGTTGAGCTACGTAACCCCGGACATCACCCCGCCCGGCATTATCAGCAATGTGGTGCTGGGTGCTGGCAGCCTGGTCGTTTCCGGCCGCGGTGAAGCGGGTGCCACGGTAGAAATCCGGGATGGCAATGGCAACGTGATCGGCACCGGGGTGGTCGCAGCGAATGGCACCTTCCTGATCGACCTCGACAGCCCACTGGCCGCAGGCGACGCCATTGCGTTGCAACAGACCGATGCCGCCGGCAACCTTTCGGTTGCCCTGACGGTCACCGTACCGGCCATCGCCGTGCCGGACAGCCCGACGGGGCTGGTGGTAGCTGCCGATGGCAGCGCCATCAGTGGTACGGCCCCGGCTGGCAGCCTGGTGGAAGTGCGGGATGCCCAAGGCGGTGTGCTGGGTAGCGTGCAAGTCGGCAACGACGGCAGCTTCAACACCCCCCTCAGCCCTGCCCAGGCGAACGGCGAGCTGCTGGATGTGGTAGCCATCGACGCGGATGGCAACAGCTCACTGCCGACCCAGATCGGCGCACCGGACATCACCCCGCCCAACGAGGCCAGCGAGTTGCAACTGAGCAACGATGGCAGCGTATTGACCGGCCGTGGCGAACCCGGCACCCGCGTGCAGGTGGTGGACGCCCAGGGCAACGTACTGGGCAATGCCCAGGTGGGCGCCGATGGCGTGATCAGCGTGGTCCTGAACCCGGCGCAAACCGATGGCCAGGAGCTGGACGTGGTGCTGCGTGACGCCGCTGGCAACAGCTCGACCGCCACCGTTATCGCACCTGACCTGGATGGCCCGCTGCAACCGTCGGGTCTGGCCATCGACAGCGCCGGCATCCACCTCACCGGCCAGGGCCAGAGCGGCTCGCTGGTCACCGTGCGCGATGCCGACGGCAATGTGCTGGGGACCGCCACCGTGGGCGGGGACGGGCGCTTCGACGCCACCCTCAACGCACCGCAGCGCAATGGCGAAAGCCTGACCGTGGAAGCCACCGACAGCCAAGGCAACAGCGCCGGGCCAGTGGACTTCACCGCACCAGACAGTACCCCGCCGCAAGCAGTGACCAACCCGGCCATCGATGGCGACGGCGTCACGGTCACCGGCAACGGTGAACCGGGTGCGACCGTGACCGTACGCGGGCCGGACGGCAGCGTACTGGGCAGCATCGTGGTAGGCGCCGGTGGTGCGTTCGAAATCAGCCTCGATACCCCGCAAACCAACGGTCAGGCCCTGACCGTCGAGCAGCGCGACGCCAGTGGCAACCTGTCGACCGCGGTCGATCTGTTGGCACCGGATACCCAGGCCCCCGACACACCCACCGGCCTGGTACTGGCGGGTGACGGTGGCAGCCTGAGCGGTAGCGGCGAGCCGGGGGCGCAGGTAACCGTGACCGGCGCCGGCGGCGCCGTGCTGGGCACTGCCACGGTACAAACGGACGGCAGCTTCCAGGTGACCATCGACCCACCGCAGCTCAATGGCCAGACCTTGGCCGTCACCCAGGCGGACGCGACCGGCAATACCTCCACCGCCGGCAGCGTCACCGCGCCGGACCTGGAAGCCCCGGTAGCCGCTGAAGGCCTAGGCATCAATGGCACGGGCACGGCACTCACCGGCCAGGCCGAACCAGGCAGTACCGTGGAGGTGCGCAACGGCGCTGGCGACCTGCTGGGCTCCGCGCAGGTGGAAGAGGACGGCAGCTTCAGCGTGCCCCTGGCCCCCGCCCAGACCAACGGCGAAACCGTGTCGGTGGTAGTGGTCGATGCTGGCGGCAACACGTCGCCATCCGTGGCGTTCACTGCCGACGACAGCACTGCACCGCAAGCACCGGGTGGCCTGACCATAAGCGCGGGCGGCGACACCCTTCAGGGTACGGGCGAAGCAGGCAGCACCGTTGAGGTACGCAACGCCGCCGGCGACCTGCTGGGCAGCGTGGTGGTGCCGGTTGGCGGCAGCTTCATTGTCGCGGTCAGCCCGGCCCAGCTCGATGGCCAGGCGCTGCAGGTGACCTTGACCGATGTGGCGGGCAATGTCTCCGACAGCACCCCGATCACTGCACCCGACCTCACCCCGCCGGCCCTGCCCACCGGGGTGGTGGTCAGCGAAGACGGCAGCACGGTCAGCGGCAATGCACCGGGCGCTGATACCGTGACGGTGCGTGACGGCGCAGGCGTGGAAACCACGGTTGAAGTGAACCCCGACGGCAGCTTCAACGTGCCACTGCCAACCCCGCAGAACAACGGCGAAAGCGTGACCGTGATCGTCACCGACCCGGCGGGCAACAGCTCGGCACCGGTTACCGTTACCGCACCCGACACCACCGACCCGGAACCTGCCAGCGGCGTGACTGTGAGCCCCGACGGCAGCAGCGTCGGCGGCACTGCAGAGCCGGGCAGCACCGTGGTCATCCGTAACCCGGACAACAGTGACCGTGGCACCACCACCGCAGGGCCGGATGGAACCTTCGTGGTGCCGGTCGACCCGCCGCTGGCCGCTGGCGAAGAGGTCAGCGTGGTGGTCATCGACCCGGCCGGCAACGAATCCGACGGTGTGACCCTGACTGGCCCGACCGGCAGCGAAGTGGCCACCCCGGCGGACCTGGCCATCAGCGCCGACGGCTTCGTGCTGACGGGCACCGGCACGGTGGGGGCGTTGATCACCGTGACATCCGCCGGCACCACGCTGGGCACGGCGACGGTGGGCAGCGATGGTGTCTTCCGGGTGTTCTTCAGCAACGCCCAGCTCAACGCACAGACCTTGCAGGTCAGCGCGCGGATCGGCGCCGACGGCCAGCCCTCGGTACCGGCCACCGTGGTCGCCAACGATATCACTGCACCTGAAGCCCCGAGCGCCACCATCGACCGCACCGGCAGCACGCTGACCGGCCAAGGCGAAGTAGGTGCCAACGTGCGGGTCACCGACGCCCAGGGCAATGTGCTGGGTAGCGGCGTGGTCGGCAGCAATGGCCTGTACAGCATCACCCTGTCACCGGCGGCGGCCAACGGCCAGAACCTGATCGTCACCCAGGCCGATGCTGCAGGTAACGTGTCGCTGGCCGCCAGCCTGCAGGCACCCGACCTGCAGGCCCCAGCCGCCGCCAGCAACCTCAGCCTGAACGCCGCCGCCACCGTGGTCAGCGGCCAGGGCGAAGCCGGTGCCAGTGTCACTGTGCGCGATGCCAGTGGCGCCATCCTGGCTGCCGGCACCGTCAACCAAAGCGGCCAGTTCCAGATCACCCTGCCCAGCGCGCAAGTCAGCGGCAGCCCGCTGCAGGTCACCCTCGGTGATGCCGCAGGCAACGTATCTGGCCCCGCCAGCCTGGCTACCCCGGATCGCACGCCACCTGCCGCCATCGCCGACCCGCTGCTCAGTGCCGACGGCAGGCAGCTTTCCGGTAGCGGTGAAGTGGGCGCTACGGTACAGGTCAGCAATGCCGCCGGGACCGTGCTGGGTAGCGCCACGGTGGGCGCCGATGGCCGCTTCACCGTGACGTTCGACACGCCGCAAAACAGCGGCCAGGCCATTGGTGTGACGCAAGTCGACGCCGCCGGCAATACCTCGCCAGCGGTGAACGTGGCCACGCCAGACCTGACCCCGCCTGCACCGCTGACCAATGTGGTGCTGAACAACAACGGCCTGACCCTCAGTGGCCTGGGCGAAGCCGGCGCCAGCGTGACCGTGCGCGGGCCTGACGGCACCATCATCGGCACCGGCCTGGTCGCGGCCAACGGCAGCTTCAGCCTGACCTTGACCACTGCCCAGCTCAACGCCCAGCAACTGAGCGTGACCCAGACCGATGCGGGCAACAACACCTCCAGCGCGGTGGCAGTGACCGCACCCGACTTCACCCCGCCAGCAGCACCCACGGCGTTGGCGCTGTCGGCGACCGGGCTGCAACTGACCGGTAACGCCGAAGCCGGCAGCACCGTGACCGTGCGCGATGCCGGCGGCAGTGTGCTGGGCAGCGTGGTGGCCAGCAGCAACGGCACTTTCCAGGTCACGTTGAACAGTGCCCAGACCAATGGCCAGAACCTGCAGGTAACCGCCACCGATCCGGCGGGCAATGTATCGCCAGCGGCGCCGTACACGGCCGCCGATACCACGCCGCCCGCGGCGGTCAGTAACCTGGCGGTGTCTGCCGACGGCGCCACCCTTACCGGCCAGGGCGAAGCAGGTGCGACAGTCACCGTACGCGCCCCGGACGCGACCATACTGGGTACCGCAACCGTGGCAGCCGATGGCAGCTTCAGCGTGGCCTTGTCGCCTGCGGCGCTCACCGGTGAACGCCTGGGCGTGGTGCAAACCGATGCCGCGCAAAACGCCTCGCCTGAGCAAAACGTGACTGCGCCAGGCATTCTGGCCCCCGCCACGCCAGACAACCTGGTGCTGGCAGCAGACGGTCTATCGGTCACCGGCACCGCCACGGCGGGCAGCACGGTCACTGTTTACGGCCCCAACGGCGCGGTGCTGGGCAGCAGCCCGGTCGCCAACGACGGTACCTTCACCGTCAACCTGGGCAGCGCCCAGGCCAATGGCGAAGTGCTGCATGTGAGCGCAATGGCCAGCGATGGCAGCCTGTCGCTGCCGGCCACCTTGCAGGCGCCGGACACCACGGCGCCGCAGCCGCTCAGCAACCTGGTGCTGTCCAACGACGGCCTGGTCCTGACCGGGCGCGGCGAACCAGGCGCCACCGTTACCGTGGTCGGTGAAGGCGGTATCGACCTGGGCACGGCAGTGGTCGATGCCAATGGCAACTTCAGCGCCACCCTGGGCAGCGTGCAGCTCAACGGCGAACAGCTCAGCGCCAGCCAGGCCGATGCGGCCGGCAACGAGTCCAACAGCGTCAGCATCACCGCCCCCGACCGCGTGGCACCGGATGCCGCTGCAGATCTGGCATTCGCCGGTGGCGGCAGCCTGCTCAACGGTAGCGGCGAAGCCGGCGCCAGCGTGCGGGTACTGGCTGCCGGTGGCAGTGTGCTGGGCACGGCAGTGGTACGCGCCGACGGCAGCTTCCAGGTCGTGCTCGCCTCGCCGCAAGCCGATGGCCAGCTACTACAGGTGCTACTGACCGACGCGGCCGGCAACCAGTCGGCCGCCAGCACCATCACTGCACCAGACACCACGCCACCTGCGGCGCCGAGCGAGCTGGCGGTTTCCGGCGATGGTGTCACCCTGACCGGCCGCGGTGAAGTCGGCGCCGAGGTGACCGTGACCGACCCGAGCGGCGCCCCGATCGGCAGCGCCATCGTCGATGCCAGCGGGCACTTCACCATTACCCTGAACCCGGCACTGGGCAACGCCGAGTTGCTCAGCTTCACCCAGGCCGACGCCGCCGGGAACGTGTCGCCAGCAGCGACCCTGCAGACCCCGGACTTCACCCCACCTGCCCCGCTCACCCAAGTGGTGATCAACGCCGACGGCAGTGTGGTCACTGGCTTGGGCGAGGCCGGCGCCACCGTGATCGTGAGCAACGCCGCCGGTACCGTACTGGGAACCGGTACGGTGCTGGCCGACGGCAGCTTCAGCGTCGCGTTGTCGCCTGCCCAGGTCGACAACCAGGTGCTGTCGGTACTGCAGGCCGATCCGCCCGGCAACGTCAGCGCGCCCGTCAGCGTGCAGGCACCGGACTTCACACCCCCCGCGGCTGCAACCGAGTTGCGGCTCAATGCGGCGGGCGATGTGCTGACCGGGGTTGGCGAAGCGGGTACCACAGTGCGCGTCTATGTGGGTACAACGCAAATCGGCACCACCACGGTCGCTGCCGACGGCACCTTCAGCGTCGGCCTGGACAACGCACAGCTCAATGGCCAGCAGGTGCAAGTAACCCTGACCGACGCCAGTGACAACGTGTCGCCGATCAGTACAGTCACGGCAGTCGACGTAACGCCGCCGGCCATCGTCATTGCCAGCATCAACGCCAGCGGTACCCAGCTGATCGGCACCGCCGAGGCTGGGACCCGGGTCACAGTGATAAACAACAACGGTGACCTGCTGGGCCAAGTGACGGTCGACCCGGATGGCACCTTCGTCCTCGGTTTGAGCCAGCCTCAGGTCAACGGCGAAACGCTGACCATCATCGCCCAGGACGCCACCGGCAACCCGTCGGCACCCCTGGAGCTGAGCGCCCCCGACCTGACCGCACCGGTGCAGCCAAGCGACCTGCTGCTGAACCCGACCGGTACGTCGATGACCGGCACTGCCGAGGCCGGCACGCAGATCACCGTGCGTGGCCCGGACAACACCCTCGTGGGCCAGGTAGAGGTCGGTGCCGACGGGCAGTTCACCGTGCCCATCAGCCCGGCGCAGAACAACGGCCAGTTGCTCAGCGTGGTGTCTACCGACGCCGCCGGCAACGTCTCGGTTGCTGCGCCCTACCAGGCCAACGACACCTCGCCACCTGATCTGGTGACCAACCTGGCAATCAACAACGACTTCAACGTGCTCACCGGCAAGGGCGAGGTCAATGCCACGGTCACCGTCAGCCTGGGCGGCAGCGTGATAGGCACTGGCACGGTAGACGGCGCGGGCAACTTCCAGATCAACCTGACACCGGCGGCAGGCTCGCTGGCAACGCTGGCCATCACCCAGTCCGAAGGCATCAATACCTCGGCGGTGGCGACCTATGTCACACCGCTGGTGGCTCCGCCAGTACCGCCGACCAACGTGACGCTGGGCAGCGACGGCCTGACCTTGTCGGGTAACGCGCCCAGCGGCGTAGGCATCCGTGTGTACGATGCCGCAGGCAACGTGATCGGTACCGGCGGCGCGACATTGAACGGCACCTTCACGTTGACGCTCGACTCGGCGCAACTCAACGGCGAGTACCTGCAGGTCACCGCCGTGGCCCTGGTGGGCGGCGAGTCGCAGCCAACCTTATTGCAGGCAGCCGATACCACCGCACCAGCCGACCCGCTGGTGACCAGCCTGTCGACCAACGGCCTGGTGCTGAGCGGTACCGGCGAGGCCGGTGCCACGGTGACCGTGCGCGATGCCGGTGGCAACGTGCTGGGCAGCGGCGTGGTCAATGGCGGTGGCGTGTACACCGTCAACCTCAACGCCGCGCAGCTCAATGGCCAGGTTTTGGCGGTGAGCCAGACCGACGTTGCGGGCAATACGTCCGGCAGCACCCGCTACACCGCTGCCGACCTGCAACCGCCTGCACTACCGACCAATGTCACCATCAACGGCGCAGGTACCGTGGTGACCGGTAATGGTGAAGCTGGCGCCACCGTCACCGTGCAAGGCGCCAACGGACCGGTGGGCAGTGGCGTGGTGCAAGCCGACGGCACCTTCAGCATCACGCTGACCACGCCACAGAACGACGGGCAATTGCTGGTGGTGCGCCAGGCGGACGCTGCGGGCAACCTGTCCAGCAGCGTCAACCTCAACGCCCCGGACACCACCCCGCCGGCGGCGCCGCTGGCCACCATCAATACCAACGGCACAATGGTCAGCGGCTCTGGCCAGGTTGGCAGCACGGTTACCGTGCGCAACAGTGCCGGGACCGTGCTGGGTACGGCAACCGTGGGCAGCACCGGCTTGTTCGTGGTCAGCCTGAATGCCGCGCAGATCGACAACCAGGCACTCAGCGTCACGCTCACCGACAGTGCCGGCAATGAGTCTACTGGTACCGCACTGACCGCCCCGGACCTGACCCCGCCGGCTGCGGCCGCCAACCTGGCGATCAGTGCCGACGGCAGCACCCTGACCGGTACCGGTGAAGTGGGCGCCACGGTGACCGTGCGCAGCGCCAGCGGCACCGTGCTGCAAACCGCCACCGTGCAAGCCGATGGCAGCTTTACCGTGACCTTGAGCCCCCCTCAGGACAACGGGCAGGTGCTTGCGGTGACACTGAGCGACCCACGCGGCAACGTGTCGGGCAACGCCAGCATCACTGCGCCGGATGTGGATGCCAACGCCCCGGTCATCGCCAGCGATAACCTGGCCACCGCGACGGTCGACCTGGCCGCGGTCACCGCCAGCAGGACCTACACCGACAGCTTCACCACCCTGTTGGCGGGGTTCACCAAGACCTACACCTGGACGGTAGCCGCCGGCACCACGGCCGACCCCACGCTGACCCTGACCACCAGCAGTGCACTGGCCCTGCTGGACAACACCACCTTCACCCTGCAGGTGAAGAATGCCAGCGGAACCTGGGTCACGCTGGCCACCGGTAACAGCCAGGGCTTGCTGGACCTGATCCTGTTGCCGTTGGGCCAAGGCCTGCAAGTCGACATCGACGTGCTGCAGGCGGGCGATTACCGCCTGACGGTGGGCAGCGGTGGCATTGGCCTGATCACCAATGTCAGTACCTCGCTGGATATCACCTCCACCAGCCTGACCGAGTTCACCGGTACTGGCACAGCCACCTCTGGCAACGTCATCACCGACGTGGGCACCGATGGCGTGGTGGATGCGCGGGGCCCGGACAGCGCCGCGGTGCTGCAGGTGCTCAAAGGCGGCAGCTACGTCTCGGCCGGCAGTGCCACCACGGTGCAAGGCCTGTACGGCACGCTGGTGATCCGCGGCGACGGCAACTACACCTATACGCCCAACGGCAGCCCGGCCAGCGTCGGCAAAGTGGATGTGTTCAGCTACCAGCTGGTGCACCCCAACGGCCTGTCCGACAGCGCCAACCTGTATGTGCGCATCGATAGCCCGCAAGCCACGGAAGTCTGGAGCGACAGCAACTACGCGGCGCCCGCCACGGTACTCGACGCGGTCAATGACGTAGGCTTCAGCAACCTGACCCTGGCCAACCGGGTGGACACCAGCAGCAGTACGCTGGGCTCGTTGAGCCTGCCGCTGATCGGCAGCCGCCAGGCCACCTACACCACCACGGTGGCTGCCGATACCACGGCTGACCTGCAAGTGGTACTCAACTCCGCCAACCTGCTGAGCCTGCTCAACGGCACCACCCTGGAACTGCTCAAGCTCAACCCGGCCACGGGCCAGTACGTGCTGGTGCAATCGGTAGGCGGTGGCTCGTTGATCAGCCTGTTGGGCGGTGGCGCAGGGTATACCTTCCAGAACCAGGCCGCCGGCACCTACCACGTGCGGGTCAGCGCTGGCGGCATTGGCCTGGCCAGCTCGATCACCACCAGTGTCAACGCCACCACCACCCACCTGAACGAGTTCGTGGTCAGTGGCGCCACGGCGGCCACCGGCAACCTGCTGGCGGACGATACCCTGGGTTCGGCACTGACCGTGCTGAGCGTGCTGACCGCAGCCAACACCTACACCATACCCGGCTACAACGGGGTGAGCGTAGCGGGCACCTACGGCACGTTGCTGGTGCAGGCCGATGGCAGCTATACCTACACCCTCAACTCGGGGGTCAGCGCCGCAGCGGTCGGCCAGCACGATACCTTCACCTACGAGCTGACGCACCCTAACGGCAGTACCGACACGGCAACGTTGACCATCAATCTGGACAACGCCGCTGGCCTGGTCAGCAGCACGTCGCTGCTGGCCGACAGTGGTGAAGAGGCAGTCGCCCTGGCCAGTGTGGCCGCCGTCAGCGATGTGGTTGCCGGCAGCGACGGCAACGACCACCTGGTGGGCAGCCAGGGCGGGCATATCACCCTGGAAGGTGGCGCGGGTGACGACACCCTGGTGATCGTCGACCAGAACTTCGCCAGCGTCGACGGTGGCACGGGTACCGACACCCTGCAATGGGGTGGCGGCGATGTGAGCATCGACCTGGGCAACCTGGTCGGCCGCGTGCACGGCATCGAGGCCATCGACCTCAACGACACCAGCGCGGTGGCCCTGACACTCAACCTGGCCGACGTGGTGGCCATCACCGAAACCGGCACCGACACGTTGATCATCAAGGGCGACAACCACGACTCGGTGCACATGACAGACAGCTGGAACCTGGTAGGCAACCAGACCGCCGACGGGATCGACTACAGCCAATACACGGCCCAGGAGGACCCGAGCCACCACCTGTGGGTGCAGAACGGCATTCACGTCGTCTGACGCCCCGGCAAACCCGCCGGGCAAACGCCCGGCGGCATGGACGACCAGCAGTAAGGGAACTATGTGAAGCGAAGCAGTCTGCTGTCACCGTTGTTGCTTGGAGCCTGCGGGCTCCTGGCCCTGAATCTCCAACCGGTTGCCCAGGCAGCCGATGATATAGACCCCCACCTGCGCCACATCGGGCCATCGCTGCTTCGCGATGCGCCCGCGGCGGTGCCTGCGCGGCCGCCCACCGGCATGGCCCCGGTCGCCAGTGGCGAGCGCCTGAGCCTGACCGAGGCGGTGTTGCAGGCCGCGCAATGGCACCCCAGCATCGCCGAAGCGATCGGCAACCTGTACAAACAGGGCGAAGGCATCAACGTCGCCCGCGCGGGTTACTACCCGCAGATTTCCGGAGGTATCCGCACCGGTTATGACACCGGCTACGGGGGCGATCGCAACAGCCAGGCCCTCAACCTGTCGCTCAAGCAGATGCTCTACGATTTCGGCAAGGTCGACAGCGCCGTCAGTGCCGCGCAGGCCGCCGCCGCACGGGCCCAGGCCAATATCCTGCTGGTGGTGGACGACCTGGCCCGTGACACCGCCTATGCCTGGATCGAAACCCGCCGCTACGAACAGTTGATGGCCATTGCCCGCGAGCAGATCCGCGGGGTGGGGGACATTGCCGGGATGGCTCGCCAGCGCAGCGACATGGGCGCCAGCACCCGCTCCGACGTGGTACAGGCCGAATCCCGCGTGGAAAGCGCCCGCGCCACCCTGGAGGAGTACCAGTCGCAATACGAGCGCTGGCGCTCCACCCTGGCCGCGCTGATGGGCCGCGTGACCCCGCCGGCCCTGGCCGAGCAGTCGCCTGCGGCGTTGAACCAGGCCTGCAAGCGGCCTGCGCAAGGCGATGATCGCCTGCCGGCCGTGCTCATGGCCCTGGCCCAGCGTGCGCAAGGCCAGGCAGAGCTGGCCCAGGCCAAGGCCGAGGCCTACCCGACCGTGTCGCTGCAGCCTCAGGTCAACCATTACCTGGACAACGACTACAACCGCGACAACTCACGCATGGACCGCACCCAGGCGGGCATCTACCTCAACGTCGAGGTACCGATCTACCAAGGCGGTGCGATCAGCGCCCGCAGCCGCGCTGCCAGCCACGCCTTGAGCGCCGCCGACTCCGCCGAAGATGCCGCACGCCTGCAGGCACGGCGTGGCCTGGCCGAGGCTCAGGCACAAACCTCCGGGCTGGGCCGCCGGCTGAGTTCGCTGGAAGCGCGCCAGGTCAGCATCCAGGAGGCGCGCATGCTCTATGGCCGCCAGTATCTGGACCTGGGCACACGGCCCCTGCTCGACCTGCTCAACGCCGAGCAGGAGATCTACCAGTCACGGTTCGAACTTGCCGGCACCCGCTCCGACCTGCTGCGCCTGGATGTCGACTGCCTGTACAACACCGGCGCGCTGCGCGCGGCCTTTGGCCTTGAGGGGCGCAACCTGCAAGGTGTGGAGATCCAGCCATGAGCGATTCGATCAATGTAACCCTGCCCACCCAGCCAGCGGCAGCAGCTCCGGAGGCGGCCCCCCGCCCAGACCTGGGGCCGTGGCTGGAGGTGATGCTGCAGGTGGCGCACCACTACCGCCTGGACGTGTCGCCCCAGCGTATTCGCCTGGCGGCGGTGGAGGATGCCCGGCCGCTGGACGAAATTCTTCGCCACATGGCCCGCCAGGCCGGCCTGGCACTGCGCTTCGTGCGCTTCGATGCCAAGGGCCTGCGGCAATGGCGTACACCGCTGGTACTGGAGCTGGACGATGGCCAGTTGGCCGTGGTCGAGGCAGTCACCGAAGAAGATGACCTGGCGGTGGTGTTCGCCGGTGACCAAGGCCTGACCACACGCCTGCCCCGCGACACGCTCAAGGGCCGCATCACCCGGGTTGCGCTGTTGCGCCCGGCGCGGCCGTTGCGCGATGTACGCACCGATGACTACACCGCCCCCTACGACCGCCACTGGTTCGCCCGTATCGTGCTGCGCGACCTGCGCCCCTATGGGCAGGTGATGGTCGCCTCGCTGGTGGCCAACGTGCTGGCGCTGGCCGGGGTGCTGTTTTCGATGCAGGTCTACGACCGTGTGATCCCGGCAGAATCGCTGCCCACCTTGTACGTGCTGTTCGGCGGCGTGGTGCTGGCGCTGGTGTTCGACTTCAGCATGCGCCTGCTGCGCCTGAAGGTCACCGACCTGCTCGGCAAACGCGCCGACCTGCGGGTGAGTGACCTGGTCTACGGCCATGCCTTGCGCCTGCGCAACTCGGTGCGGCCGAAGTCCACCGGCTCGTTCATTTCGCAACTGCGCGAGCTGGAGTCGATCCGCGATTTGATCACCTCCAGTACTGCCACGGCGTTGGCCGACCTGCCGTTCTTCCTGCTGTTCTTGTTCGTGTTCTGGCTGATCGGCGGCGTGCTGGTGTTCATTCCGCTGGTGGCGCTGCTGGCCATGCTGCTGCCAGGCCTGCTGGCGCAGCGGCGCCTGGCGCGGCTGGCCAACGCCTCGATGCGCGAGTCGGCGCTGCGTAACGCCATGCTGGTGGAAAGCATCCAGGGCCTGGACGAAATCAAGGCGCTGCAGGCCGAGGCACGCTTCGAGCGCCAGTGGAACCAGTACAACGCAGCCTGTGCACACACCAACCTGCGCCTGCGCACGCTCACCAACGGCCTGGTGACCTGGACCCAGAACGTGCAAGGTGCCGTTTTTGCCGTGGTCATCGTGGTCGGTGCACCGATGGTGATCGCCGGCGACCTCACCACCGGTAGCCTGGTGGCAGCGTCGATGCTGTCGTCGCGGATGATGGCGCCACTGGCCCAGCTGACCCATGTACTGACCCGCTGGCAGCAGGCCAAGGTCGCCCTGCAAGGCCTGGACAAGCTGATGCAGTCGGCGGTCGACCACCCCGAAGGCGAAGCGCGCGTGCACCTGCCGGCAATCCGCGGTGAATACCGCCTGCGCCAGGCCAACTTCCGCTACAGCGAAGAATCCCCCCCGGTGCTCAACATTGGCCAACTCGATATTCAGCCGGGCGAACGCATTGCAGTGCTCGGCCGCAACGGCGCGGGCAAGTCCACCCTGCTGCAGGCGTTGGGCGGGGCCATGGACCTGGTACAGGGCGAGGTCAGCCTGGACGGCATCGCCCTGGCCCACCTCGACCCTGCCGACCTGCGCCGCGACGTAGGCCTGCTGCCGCAGTACGCGCGGCTGTTCCACGGCACCCTGCGGGAAAACCTGACCCTCGGCGCCGGCCAGGCCAGCGACCAGGAACTGGTGGCCGCGCTGGCTGCCACCGGGGCGCTGGACTTTGTCCGCCGCCTGCCCAAGGGCATGGACCACCTGATCCTCGAAGGCGGCCTGGGCCTGTCTGGCGGCCAGCGCCAGGCGCTGGTGCTGTCGCGCCTGTTGGTGCGCCAGCCACAGGTGCTGCTGCTGGATGAACCTACGGCATCGCTGGACGACATGACCGAGCGCAAACTGCTGGATAACCTGGAGCGCTTCTGCCAGGGCCGCACGCTGGTGATCGCTACCCACCGCCTGAGCGTGCTGCAACGGGTAGAGCGCATTGTGGTGCTCGACGGTGGGCGCATCGTCATCGATGACACCCGCGATGCCGCATTGGCCAAACTGCAAGGAGCGCAGGCATGAGCAACCACGAACTCCCGGCGTCCTACCTGGACGGGCAGGACGACCAGGCCGTATTCCGCGCCGGGCGCCTCATCACCCTCAGCGCACTGATGCTGGCCGCGTTCCTGGCCTGGGCCGCCTGGTTCGAGGTGACCGAGGTTTCCACCGGTACCGGCAAGGTCATCCCCAGCTCCCGGGAGCAGGTGATCCAGTCGTTCGAAGGGGGCATCGTCGCGCAGATGAACGTGGCCGAAGGCGACCTGGTCGAGCGCGGCCAGGTACTGGCCCAGTTGGACCCGACCAAGACCGCCTCCAGCGTGGGCGAAAGCGAGGCCAAGTACCGCGCCGCCAAGGCCAGCCAGGCCCGGCTGCAAGCCGAGGTGACCGGCAAGCCGCTGACCTTCCCGGCCAGCCTGCGCGACTCGCCCGAGCTGATCGAAGCGGAAACGGCGCTGTACCAGACCCGCCGCCGTGGCCTGGAGCAGACCCTGGCCGGCATCGAGGATTCGCTGCGGCTGGTGCGCAGCGAGCTGAAGATCACCGAAAACCTGGCGAAAATGGGCGCCTCCAGCCGGGTCGAGGTCATCCGCCTGAACCGCCAGCGTTCGGAGCTTGAACTCAAAGCCAACGAGGCCCGGTCCGACTACCTGGTGCGCGCCCGGGAGGAGCTGGCCAAGGCCAGCGCCGAGGCCGACAGTCTGTCAGAGGTGATCCGCGGGCGCAGCGACTCGCTCACGCGCCTGACCCTGCGTTCGCCGGTGCGCGGCATCGTCAAGGACATCGAGGTGAACACCCTGGGCGGCGTGGTCCAGCCCGGTGGCCAGGTGATGAAAATCGTGCCGATGGACGAGCGCCTGCTGATCGAAACCCGCATCGCCCCGCGCGACATTGCCTTCATCCACCCGGACCAGGCGGCCAAGGTCAAGATCAGTGCCTATGACTATTCGGTGTATGGCGGGCTGGATGGCAAGGTGGTGGGTATTTCGCCGGATACCTTGCAAGACGAGGTGAAACCGGAAATCTACTACTACCGCGTGTTCATCCGTACCGAGCAGGACAGCCTGAAGAACAAGGCCGGCAAGCACTTCGCGATTGTCCCGGGGATGATTGCCACAGTGGATATCCGCACTGGTGAAAAAACCATCCTCGATTACCTGATCAAACCGCTGAACCGGGCCAAGGAGGCCCTGCGCGAGCGCTGATCCACACTGCTGCCAAGCGCTGGCCCTTGTAGGAGCGGCCTCGTGTCGCGAAAGGGCTGCAAAGCAGCCCCTGCAGTTTGTGCATCTGTGCTGAAACCCCGGGGCTGCTTTGCAGCCCTTTCGCGACACGAGGCCGCTCCTACAGGGTTGCTCAGCCTTCTTGATCTGCGGCGGATTGCGCTCTAAAGCCCAGCCTGACCTGGCCGATAACCGGTTATCCCCCCCGTTTCCCACCGAAGGTCACCATGGCCACGCAAAAAGCCCGCGCGGACTCCTTGTCGCTGCTGCTGTTCACCCTGCGCAGCGGCAAGCTGATGGCAATCAACCTGCTCAAGGTCAGCGAGATCATCCCCTGCCCGCCGCTGACCAAGCTGCCCGAGTCGCACCCCCACGTGAAAGGCGTAGCCACCTTGCGTGGCCATTCGTTGTCGGTCATCGACCTGTCCCGTGCCATCGGCGAGCAGCCGCTGGAGGACCCGCAAGGCGGTTGCCTGATCGTCACCGAGATCAGCCGTTCGCGCCAAGGCCTGCACGTGCAGGCCGTAAGCCGCATCGTGCATTGCCTGAGCACCGACATCAAACCGCCGCCCTATGCCTCGGGCAACCGCTCGTTCATCACCGGTGTTACCCGCGTCGACAACACCTTGGTGCAGGTGCTGGATATCGAGAAGGTCATCCACGGCATTGCCCCGCCTGCGCCAGAGCCAGCGCGCGGCTCAGTAAGCGCAGAAGACGCCAGCCTGCTGGCCGCCACCAATATCCTGGTGGTGGACGACAGCCAGGTGGCCCTGCAGCAGTCGGTGCACACCCTGCGCAACCTGGGCATCGAATGCCACACCGCGCGCAGCGCCAAGGACGCGATCAATGTGCTGCTGGAACTGCAAGGCACTGCACAGGAGATCAACGTGGTCGTCTCCGATATCGAAATGAGCGAGATGGATGGCTACGCCTTCACCCGAACCCTGCGTGAAACCCCCGACTTCCAGCACCTGTACGTGCTGCTGCACACCTCGCTGGACAGCGCCATGAGCAGCGAGAAGGCAACCCAGGCCGGGGCGAATGCCATCCTCACCAAGTTTTCCTCGCCGGAGCTGACCGATTGTCTGGTGGTGGCAGCACGCGCCGTGGTGTTCGCCGAGCACTGATATATTCAGCGACAAACTCCCCGGCTTGCTGCCGGGGGCAAGTCGGGCATAATTCGCGCCCTCGCAAAAAATTTGCCGGAACCCGCCATGAAGTATCTCAGCTCCATCCTGATCGGCTGCGCCCTTTTCAGCGGTCTCGCCCAGGCTTCCAGCAGCCAGGCCTGGAACACGCAGCGCCAGCAGATGCTCAAAGCCTGCCTGGCGGCCAGCCAGTTCAAGGACGCCCACGCCCGCGGCAAGCCCGCCGAATTCGATGACCAGGTAGGCATGAGTGCCTTGCTGGTCGAAGGTGTCTACCCGCAAAAGCACATGCAGCAGCGCACTGGCACCGAGCTGTGCCTGTACGACCGCCAACAGCAGCGTGCCTTCGTCAGCGAATGGAGCCCGCAAGCCAAGTGACCGCCACCTTGCGTTTTGGCTGCACCGGATGCGGCAAATGCTGCAGCGGCCACCATGTCCCCCTGACCCTGGCCGAGGCAGGCCGCTGGGCACATGACGGCGGTCAGGTGGTTGTGCTGATCGAAGCCTTCGTCACCGATGGCCCGGGCATGCCGGTGGAGCAACGTGAGCATGTGCTGCGCCGGTCGTACCCGGTAGCCTGTGGCAATGGCGAGGCGCGGGTGTCGGTGACCTTTGCCGCGTTCAACCCCGGCCGCTGCCGCAACCTGGACGACAACGACCGGTGCAGCATCTACGAGCAACGGCCGTTGGTTTGCCGCATCTACCCGGTGGAAATCAACCCACACCTCCCCCTGCGCCCAGAGGCCAAGGACTGCCCGCCAGAGGCCTGGCAGCAGGGGCCTGCGCTGCTTCACGGCACGCAACTGGTGGATGCCGGGCTGGAGGCATTGGTGCAGGCTTCGCGCCAGGCCGACCGTGACGACATTGCCGCCAAGGTGGCGGTGTGCCAGGCACTGGGCATGACCACCAGTGCGCTCAAGGGCAACGGGTTTACCGCCTACCTGCCGGACATGGGCGCGTTTGCCGGGGCGCTGGCGCAGGTGCCGGATGATGACGGTACACAGTGGACCTTGCATGTGGAGGATGAGACGCTGGCGGCGGGCTTGCAGGGGCATGGTTTGCACACCACCAACGAGCCCCCGGTGTATTACGCCTTTATCGGTTTCTAGCCCTGCAGGTGGTGGGCGCGGGTTCACCCGCGAGGGAGCAGACCGTGCAGCTGGTTATCTGAAACTGACACGGTTGTCAGCCAGCGGTCACGCTGCCGACCCGGTTCGGCGGCTATAAGATGGAATGACTGACCACCCTCCCCATTGGCCAAGGTGCCCGCACCAATGCGACGTCCGTTCCGCTCTGCCTTGCTTGCCGCCTTGGTACTGCTCGCCCTGGTAGCAGCGGGTACCTGGTTCGCCCAGCGCCAGCCTGCCCCCGCCGCCCGCTCGCAAACGGCCATCCCGGTGCGGGTGGTAACCGTTGCCCAACAGGACGTACCCCGCTACGCCAGCGCCATCGGTTCGGTGCTGTCGCTGCACAGCGTCGAGGTGCGCCCGCAGGTCGAGGGGGTACTGACCCAGGTTCTGGTCAAGGAAGGCCAGTGGGTCAAGCAGGGCGACTTGCTCGCCACCCTCGACGACCGCGCCATACAGGCCCAGCTCGACCAGGCGCGTGCCCTGCTCGGCCAAAGCCAGGCACAGATCCAGGTGGCGGCAGTGGACTTGCGGCGCTACCGCCTACTCAGCCGCGATAACGGCGTGTCCAGGCAACAGCTCGACCAGCAACAGGCACTGGTCAACCAGTTGCAGGCCACCGTCAAAGGCAACCAGGCAGCCATCGCCAACGCCCAGGTGCAGCTGTCGTACACTCGGATCCGCTCGCCGGTGACTGGCCGGGTGGGCATTCGCAACGTCGACCCGGGCAACCTGGTACGCACCAGCGACACGCAAGGCTTGTTCAGCGTGACACAGATCGACCCGATCGCCGTCGAGTTCGCCCTGCCCCAGCAAATGCTGCCAACCCTGCAACGCCTGCTCACGGCACCGGCACCTGCGCTGGTGCAGGCGTACATGGACGCTGACGGCGAACGCAGCCTGCTTGGCGAAGGCCACCTGGCGCTGATCGACAACCAGGTTTCCGCCACCACCGGCACCGTGCGGGTCAAAGCCGAATTCGACAACAAGGACGGCCGCCTGTGGCCGGGGCAACTGGTCACCGTCCGCCTGCGCACCGCCGTGCAAGAAAACGCCCTGGTGGTCCCGCCGCCGGTGGTGCAACGTGGGGTGGACGGGCACTTCGTCTACCGCCTGGACGGCGACAAGGTCACCAGCGTGCCGGTCAAGGTGCTGTACCAGGACAGCGAGCTGAACGTCATTGCCGGGGTCAAGCCGGGTGAGCGCCTGGTGCTCGATGGCCAGTCGCGGCTCAAGCCCGGTTCACGGGTCGAGGTCAGCCCCGATGCGCCTCCAGCGCCGGCCATGGCAGACCAGCGGAGCCAGCCATGAACACGCGCAACGGTGTTTCGGCCTGGTGCATCGACCACCCCATCGCCACCTTGTTGCTGACCTTCGCCCTGGTGCTGTTGGGCGCCATCGCCTTCCCACGGCTGCCGGTCGCCCCCTTGCCCGAGGCCGATTTCCCCACCATTCAGGTGTCCGCGCAACTGCCCGGCGCCAGCCCGGAAACCATGGCCTCGTCGGTGGCAACCCCGCTGGAGGTGCAATTCAGTGCCATCCCCGGCATGACCCAGATGACCAGCAGCAGCGCGCTGGGCTCGACCACCCTGGTGCTGCAGTTCACCCTCGACAAGAACATCGACACGGCCGCGCAGGAAGTGCAGGCGGCGATCAACACCGCTACTGCGCGCCTGCCGCAAGACCTGCCCAACCCGCCCACCTGGCGCAAGGTAAACCCGGCCGACAGCCCGGTGCTGGTGATGACAGTCAGCTCCAGCCAGATGCCCGGCAACGACCTCAGCGACTACGCCGAAACCTTGCTGGCTCGGCAGTTGAGCCAGATCGAAGGGGTCGGCTTGATCAACATCACCGGGCAACTGCGCCCGGCGATCCGCGTGCAGGCGCAGCCGGAAAAACTCGCCGCCATCGGCCTGACCCTGGCCGACCTGCGCCAGGCCATTGCGCAAACCAGCCTGAACCTGGCCAAGGGCGCCCTGTACGGCGAACACAGCGTGTCGACCCTGGCCGCCAACGACCAGCTGTTCCACCCCGAGGACTACGCGCAACTGATCGTCTCGTACCGCAACGGTAGCCCGGTGTACCTGCGCGACGTGGCCACGGTCGTCAGCGGCGCGGAAAACGCCTACGTCAAGGCCTGGTCCGGCGACCAGCCGGGGCTGAACCTGGTGATCTTCCGCCAGCCCGGCGCCAATATCGTCGACACCGTGGACCGGGTCATGGCCGCGCTGCCCAAGCTGCAGGAAATGCTGCCGGCCTCGGTCGAGGTGTCGGTGCTGCAAGACCGCACGCAAACCATCCGCGCCTCGCTGCATGAGGTAGAACTGACCTTGATGATCGCCGTGGCGCTGGTCATCGGGGTGATGGCGCTGTTCCTGCGCCAGTGGTCGGCGACGCTGGTGGTATCCAGCGTACTCGGGGTATCGCTGATCGCCAGTTGCGCACTGATGTACGTGCTGGGCTTCAGCCTGAACAACCTGACCTTGGTGGCCATCGTCATTTCCGTGGGTTTCGTGGTGGACGATGCCATCGTGGTGGTGGAGAACATCCACCGCCACCTGGAAGCCGGCGACGACAGCCGTACCGCAGCGCTCAAGGGTGCAGGGGAAATCGGCTTCACCGTGGTCTCGATCAGCCTGTCGCTGATCGCAGCGTTCATCCCACTGCTGTTCATGGGCGGGGTGGTTGGCCGGCTGTTCAAGGAATTCGCCCTGACCGCCACATCCACCATCCTGATTTCAGTGGTGGTGTCGCTGACCCTGGCGCCGACCTTGTGTGCGCTGTTCATGCACCGCCCACCTGGCGGGCACCAGGGCGGTTTCGGCGAACGCCTGGTTAACTGGTACGAGCGGGGCCTGGACCGTGCCCTCGCCCACCAGCGCGTAACGCTGGGCGTGTTCGCAGTGACCCTGGCGCTGGCGGTCGTGGGCTACGTGGCCATCCCCAAGGGCTTTTTCCCGCTGCAGGACACCGGCTTCATCCTTGGCACCAGCGAGGCGGCCGCGGATGTGTCGTACCCGTCGATGATCGAGAAACATCAGGCGCTGGCGAAAATCATCGGTGCCGACCCGGCGGTGCGCGCGTTCTCGCATTCGGTGGGCGTTACCGGCAGCAACCAGACCATCGCCAACGGCCGTTTCTGGATTGCCCTCAAGCCCCGTGGCGAGCGGGATGTCTCGGCCAGCGAACTGATCGACCGCCTGCGCCCCAAGCTGGCCCAGGTGCCGGGGATCGTGCTGTACATGCGCGCCGGCCAGGACATCAACCTCAGCTCCGGCCCTTCACGCACCCAGTACCAGTACGTGCTCAAGAGCAACGACGCCGAGGCGCTCAACCTGTGGACCCAGCGCCTGACCGAGCGGCTGCGCAACAACCCGGCGCTGCGCGACCTGTCCAATGACCTGCAACTGGGGGCCAGCGTCACGCGCATCGATATCGACCGCCAGGCCGCCGCCCGTTTCGGCCTGACCACTACAGACGTCGACCAGGCACTGTACGACGCCTTCGGCCAGCGCCAGATCAGCGAGTTCCAGACCGACACCAACCAGTACAAGGTCATTCTGGAACTGGATGCGCGCCAGCGTGGTAAAGCCGAGAGCCTCAACTACTTCTACCTGCGCTCGCCCCTGAGCAATGAAATGGTGCCCCTGGCGGCCGTGGCCCATGTGGCGCCGCCCAGCACCGGGCCGCTGTCGATCAGCCACGACGGCCTGTTCCCGGCCGCCAACCTGTCGTTCAACCTGGCCCCCGGCGTGGCCCTTGGCGATGCGGTGAGCATCCTTGAACGCACCCAGCGCGAGCTGGGCATGCCCGATTCGATCAGCGGCAACTTCCAGGGCGCGGCGCAGGCCTTCCAAAGCTCGCTGGCGAGCCAGCCTTGGCTGATCCTGGCGGCACTGGTGGCGGTGTACATCATTCTCGGCGTGTTGTACGAAAGTTTTGTCCACCCACTGACGATCATCTCCACCCTGCCCTCGGCGGGCCTTGGCGCGTTGATCCTGCTGTGGGCCATGGGCCAGGATTTCAGCATCATGGGGCTGATCGGCATCGTGCTGCTGATCGGCATCGTCAAGAAAAACGGCATCCTGCTGATCGACTTTGCCTTGCAAGCCCAGCGCCAGCAGGGCCTTTCCCCGGAACAGGCGATCCACCAGGCCTGCCTGACGCGGTTCCGGCCGATCATCATGACCACCCTGGCCGCGCTGCTCGGCGCGGTCCCGCTGATGTTCGGCTTTGGCACCGGCGCCGAATTGCGCCAGCCACTGGGCATTGCGGTGGTCGGCGGCCTGCTGGTGAGCCAGGCGCTGACGCTGTTCACCACCCCGGTCATATACTTGGCCCTGGAGCGCCTGTTCCATCGCCGTCAGGCTGCCCGCGCGGCAGCGCCAAGTGCCAGTTAGGACAAGACCATGCGTGTGCTGATCATCGAAGACGAAGAAAAAACCGCCGACTACCTGCATCGCGGCCTCACCGAGCAAGGCTTCAGTGTGGACCTGGCGCGCGATGGCATCGATGGCCTGCACCTGGCCCTGGAGGGCGACTATGCCGTCATTGTGCTGGATGTGATGCTGCCCGGGCTGGACGGCTACGGCGTGCTCCGCGCCCTGCGTGCGCGCAAGCAGACCCCGGTGATCATGCTGACCGCCCGTGAGCGGGTCGAAGACCGTATCCGTGGCCTGCGCGAAGGCGCCGATGACTACTTGGGCAAGCCATTTTCGTTTCTGGAACTGGTGGCCCGGCTGCAGGCACTGACCCGCCGCCGCAGCAGCCATGAGCCCATGCAGGTTCAGGTGGCCGACCTGTGGATCGACCTGATGGCACGCAAGGCCACGCGGGCCGGCCAGCGCCTGGATCTGACCGCCAAAGAGTTCTCGCTGCTCAGCGTGCTGGCCCGCCGGCAGGGGGAAATCCTGTCGAAGACGGCAATTGCCGAACTGGTCTGGGACATCAATTTCGACAGCGACGCCAACGTGGTCGAGGTCGCGATCAAACGCCTGCGGGCCAAGCTCGACGGGCCGTTCGACCAGAAACTGCTGCACACCATTCGAGGCATGGGTTATGTCCTGGAAAACCGTGCGGGGTAACTCGATTGCGCTGCGTTTGTCGGCGTTGTTCATCCTGGTGGCGTTGGCCGTGTTCCTGCTGATCGGCTCGGCCCTGTATCGCCAGGTCGACCGCAGCCTCGACCTGCTGCCGCAAGCCGAGCTGGAGGCGCGCTTCAGCGTGCTCGAATCCACACTCAACCGCTACGGCACGCCCGAGCACTGGGCCAAGATCATCAACAAGCTGAACCTGCTGAGCGAGGAAGACAAGCGCATCCGGTTCTGGGTGGTCGGTAGCGACCCCGCCTATGAATATGGCCAGCCCAGCGCGCTGGTGCGCCAGTTCGCTGAGGGCGCGCAGGGCATGCGCGACCTGCGCCTGCCGGACCACCCCTACCCGTACAAAGTGCTGGTCAGCGAGCTGCCGGCGCTGAGCCAGCGCCCGCCACTGCGGTTCATGATCGGCATCGACACCGAAACCTTCTGGCAGGCCCAGCACAGCCTGCTGCTGGCGATCATCGGGCTGGCAGTGCTTGGCGTGCTGCTGGCCTCGGTGCTGGGCTACTGGGTCGCGCGCATCGGCTTGCGCCCTTTGCTGGCGCTTTCCAGGGAGGCCCAGGCACTGGCCCCGCCACGCCTGGACGGGCGCCTGCAAACCCAGGCCCTGGCCCCTGAGCTGGCACAGTTCGCCAGTGCCTTCAACGCCGCGCTCGACCGGGTCAGCCAGGCCTATTCACGGCTGGAAGCGTTCAATGCCGACGTTGCCCACGAGCTGCGTTCGCCGCTGACCAACCTGATCGGCCAGACCCAGGTGGCGCTGACCCGCGGGCGCAGCGCCGAGCACTACTTCGAAGTGCTGCAATCGAACCTGGAAGAGCTGGAGCGCCTGCGCAGCATCATCAACGACATGCTGTTCCTGGCCAGTGCCGACCAGGGCAGCAAAGCTACTGCCCTGACCCAGGCATCGCTGGCCGAAGAGGTGGCGACCACCCTCGACTACCTTGACTACATTCTCGAAGACGCGCAGGTCAGCGTCAGCGTCAGTGGCGATGCCCAGGTTCCCATCGAAAAAGCCCAATTGCGCCGGGCGTTGATCAACCTGCTGAACAATGCCGTGCAGCATACGGCGCCGCACCAGGTGATCCAGGTAAGGATCGTCCCCGGGCCGCAGCAGGTCAGCATTGCCGTGAGCAACCCGGGGCCGGCGATTGCCGACGAGCACCTGCCGCTGCTGTTCGAGCGTTTCTACCGGGTGGATGCGGCGCGCAGCAACAGCGGGGGCGGTAACCATGGCTTGGGCCTGGCCATCGTCAAGGCAATTGCGCTGATGCATGGCGGGGACGTGTTCGTACGCAGTGAAGCCGGGGCGAATACATTCGGTATCCGGCTCCCGACCTGTAGGAGCGGCCTTGCGTCGCGATGGGGTGCGAAGCAGCCCCTGGCTCAGTGACAGGGCGGCAATTGCCGGGGCTGCCATGCAGCCCATCGCGACACAAGGCCGCTCCTACATTCTCGAAGACGCGCAGGTCAGCGTCAGCGTCAGTGGCGATGCCCAGGTTCCCATCGAAAAAGCCCAATTGCGCCGGGCGTTGATCAACCTGCTGAACAATGCCGTACAGCATACGGCGCCGCACCAGGTGATCCAGGTAAGGATCGTCCCCGGGCCCCAGCAGGTCAGCATTGCCGTGAGCAACCCGGGACCGGCGATTGCCGACGAGCACCTGCCGCTGCTGTTCGAGCGTTTCTACCGGGTGGATGCGGCGCGCAGCAACAGCGGGGGCGGGAACCATGGCTTGGGCCTGGCCATCGTCAAGGCGATTGCACTGATGCATGGCGGGGACGTGTTCGTGCGCAGTGAAGCCGGGGCGAATACATTCGGTATCCGGCTCCCGACCTGTAGGAGCGGCCTTGCGTCGCGATGGGGTGCGAAGCAGCCCCTGGCTCAGTGACCGGGCGGCAATTGTCGGGGCTGCAAAGGCCGCGTCTAGCCTGCGGCTTGCAGACGAAAGCCCCGTTGCTTTTTGCGTAGATCGTTACCTTTTGCGCAACAGTGCTTATCGCACTTCGCTCTGTATCAGGTGCAATGAAAGGACTAACTTTAGCCCGTCCTCATTAGCACTTGCACAGCAAGAAGGTAGTTTCAAATGTCCAACAGTATGGGTATTGCCAGCGTTTTCGTCCTGTCGTCCCTGTTGTTGTCGCCCCTGGCCATGGCCGAAGAATCGCCGGCGTTCGTCAACCGTAACAGCGAACTCGCCGCCGTGCACCAGGAGGCCCGCGAAAGCGTTGCCGCACATAAGGCCGACGTGATGAAAGATGCTGAACAGACAGCTTCCAAGGCCTCTGTCGATGCCAAAGCCGACAGCTGATCAGGCGCTGTTGTTGCTTCCACTTTCCCTTGGCTACGCCATGGGCACAGCCTGTGCCGATATGTTAGCCTTTTAAAGCCGCTGCCCATCAGCGGCTTTTTTTATGTGCCCGTAACTCTCAGCCCGGCTGTAACGTTTACCTATAAGAAAGACGCACATTCAAAATAAAAACTGCCCCACCGTCAGACCAAAGGAGCTTCTACCGGTGCCTTCCGCGTTTCGTTTCACCCCGTTTTTCATTGCATTGACTGCAACGATCCCTTGCGCCGCCCAGGCAGATGAAGACAAGGCTGATGGCTTCATCGAAGGGTCGTCCTTCAATCTGCATTTGCGCAATGCCTACTTCAATCGCGACAATCACAACGCCGGCGTGCGCGATACCCGCGAGTGGGGCCAGGGCGCAGTGGCGCGGTTCGAGTCGGGCTACACCCCAGGCACGGTCGGTTTCGGCCTGGACGCCCATGCCATGCTGGGCCTGAAGCTCGACGGTGGCGGCGGCCATGCCGGCACCAGCATCCTGCCAGCGCACATCAAGGACGACGGCGAACTGGGTGCTGCGCCGCATTCGTTTTCCACCGCTGGCGCTGCAGTCAAGCTCAAAGCCTTCGACACCGAACTGAAGGCCGGTGACCTGTTCCTCACCAACCCGGTGATTGCCGGCGGCGAAACCCGCATGCTGCCGCAAACCTTCCGCGGTGTGAGCCTGACCAACACCAGCGTCGACGGCTTGCTGCTCGAAGGCGGCCAGGTGAGCTTCACCCACCCGTACAACCAGAGTGGCCACCGCCGCATCGACACCTACTACGGCTCGCTCGACGAACACGACAAGAGCAAGCACCTGAACTGGGCTGGTGCCTCCTGGAGCGGTACGCCGAACATCACCGCCAACCTGTACGCCGCCGAACTGAAGGACATCTGGAACCAGTACTACGCTGATTTCGACTACACCTACGTGGTCAGCGATCTGGTCAGCCTGAACCCCGGTGTGCACTTCTATCACACCCAGGACACCGGCCAGGCCCTGCTGGGCAAGATCGACAACAACACCTACAGCGTGCACTTCACCGTCAACGCCGGGTACCACAGCGTCACCGCCGCCTACCAGCGGGTCAATGGCAACACCCCGTTCGACTACATCAACCTGGGCGACAGCGTGTACCTGGACAACTCGCGCATGTACTCGGACTTCAACGCCCCCAACGAGCGGTCGTGGAAGCTGCAGTACAACTATGACTTCGCAGGTGTCGGCGTGCCTGGCCTGACCAGCTCGCTGTCCTATTCGCGCGGCGAAGCGGACCTGACCAAGGCCACCCAGGACACTACCCATTACGACTACTACCGTGCCGATGGCAAGAACGCCATGCATTGGGAACGCGACCTGGACTTGAAGTACGTGTTCCAGGAGGGTGACCTGAAGGACCTGTCGGTGCTGGTGCGCTATGCCACCCACCGTGGCAGCCAGGGCTATGCCTCGATCGACAGCAACAGCGACAACGATGAACTGCGGGTGATCGTCGATTACCCCGTGAACGTGTTCTGACCCTCGTTTGCAGGCAGCACACCTGAACGCCTGTGGGAGCGGGCACGCCCGCTCCCACAGGGTTCAGCGTAAATCCAACTGCAGTACAGCGTGATTCCGTCGGAGAAATCTTGTCCGACAATCCATGCTTCCCTAGAATACCGCCGCCGCGAATGGCCCTGCCCCTGCAGTAGCGACCATGCCCACCCAATCCCCGCCTCGAGCATTTTACAGGTCGCACCCCGAGCTGACCCTCAATTTGGGCAGTTGCCTCGCCGTGCTCGCTATCGTGACGATCGTCAGCTACCTGCTGGCCCGCGAGCGGGACAGCGTCGAACAGTCGGCCGTGCGTTCAGCCAACAACATCGTGCAACTGATCGAAAGCGACATCCTGCGCAATGCCGAGCTCTACGACCAATCGCTCAAAGGGTTGATCTGGGCCGTTGGGCGCAAGGAGCTCCCGGAAATTCCCGGCCCGTTGCGCCAGCGTCTGCTGTTCAACGAGGCGTTCGTCGACCGCCAACGCGGTGACGTGCTTTGGCTGGACAAGCAAGGCAACGTGGTCGGTGACTCCACCAGCAGCGTGCCGCGCCAGGCCAACTTTGGCGATACCGGGGTCTTCAGGGCGCACCAGCACAATGCTCACCTGGGGCTGCTGGTGGGCCCGCCATTCAAGGCCAAACTGGGTGACCTGGACTGGTGCATCAGCTTCAGCCGGCGTATTTCCGGGCCGCAGGGCGAGTTTGCCGGGGTCGCCGCCGGGGCGCTGCGCCTGTCGTACTTCAACGACCTGTTCCGGCGCCTGGACATCGGCGACGACAGCAGCATCAGCCTGCTGAACACGGATGGGCAATTGCTCGCCCGGCAAACCTCGCGCCCGGAAACGCTTGGGATCGGTACCAATTTTGCCACTCGGCCGAATTTCAAACGCATTCTCCGCGAGCAGCACGGGAGTTTCACCGCCCCTGCGACCAGTAATGGTCAGCCACGCATGTTCACCTTCGCCCGGGTAGCGCAGTTACCGCTGATCGTGCTGGTGCAGCATTCAGCTGACGAGGTGTTCCAGTCGTGGCGCCGTACCGCCACGGTGGTCAGTGTCGCCACGGGCGTATTGTGCATCGGCATTCTCTGGCTCACCTTGCTGCTGGGCCGGGAATTGCGCCGCCGCCACGAAGCCGAACAGGGCTTGGCGACACTGGCAGCCACCGACAGCCTCACCGGCCTGGCAAACCGCCGGCGGCTAGACCAGGTATTGCGGCAGGAGTGGGCGCGGGCGCAGCGCAATCACACGCCGTTGGCGTTGCTGATGGTGGATGTCGACCATTTCAAGGCATTCAACCAGCGCCATGGTCATGCCGGTGGCGACCATGCCCTGCGCGAGGTGGCCAAGGCAATCGAGGCATGCCTGAGGCGCCCTGCAGACCTGGCTGCGCGCTATGGTGGGGAGGAATTTCAGGTAGTACTGCCGGAAACCGACCTGGCAGGTGCTCAACTGATGGCTGAACGCATCCGCCTGAGCGTGGAGGGGCTGGCACCGTTTGCCGATGATGCCCGTGGGGTCACGGTCAGCATCGGCATCGGTTTGTCCGGCACCCAGTACGACCTGGCCAGGTTGCTGGGTGCTGCGGACGAGGCCCTCTACCGGGCCAAGGCCAAAGGCCGTAACCGGGTAGAAGGGCCAGAGGCTTAAGAGCGAGCGCGGGCAGCGTTGCGCAGTGCCTTCACCTGGTCGTGGTTGCGCTGCACGCCTTGCAGCTGTTTTTCCACCAGGGCATAGGAATTGTCGGAAGCAATACGGCCCAGTTTTACCAGCTTCTCGCGGGCTTCCTTGTATGCCTTGAGCGCATGGTCCTCGCCACGCTCGACCTCATTGAGCACGGACTCTTCGTCTTTACCGGTAACCATCGATTTCAGGCTGACCCAGCCGCGATGCAGGTCGCCGCTGATGCTGGTGGAGGTTTCCGGATCGCCACCCAGGCGGCGAACCTCGCTCTGCAGCTCAGCAGCCGCATTGGCACATTCTCCAGCACGCTGTACGAAGAACGCTTTCAGCTCTGGATTCTTGACATCATCGGCCGACTCACGAAAACCTTTCTCGCCGTCCTTGCTGTACTCGATCAGGTCGTTCAGTACATCGATCACGTCTTTGTTCGGGTTGCTCATGGTAAAGCTCCTTGGCAGGTGATAGTCATCTGGATAGGAGCAGTGTTCATGCCAACCTGGAACTATCATGAATGCCCTTTAGTATCAATGACTTACATCATACGCAAAAAAGCCGGATACCGGTGTTCTGCATGATTACCGCTTGGGCGCTCGTGCAGATTGCAGTATGGTCGGCGCTTCGTCACAACCCGGTCTCTTCTGATGAAACCCGAAACCCTGGAACTGTTGGTGACCCGCACGATGCCCTTCGGCAAATACCAGGGGCGATGCATTGCCGACCTGCCGGGAGACTACCTGGCCTGGTTCGCACGCAAGGGTTTCCCTACGGGGGAACTGGGGGGGTTGCTGGCGTTGATGCATGAGATCGACCATAACGGCCTGGGTGATCTGCTAAAGCCATTGCGGCAGAAGCACGGGTGAACCCGCTCCCTCAGGTGGCCCGCGCAATCTGCAAGCCTGCGAAGTTCCTGTAGGAGCGGGTTTACCCGCGAAGAGGCCAGTACTGCCTATACAAACCGCTAGCCTTTAACGGGCGCCACAGCCAGCTCTACCCGCTCACTCTTCTTGATCACGGCATAGACCACTGCCGTGAGCAAACTGCCCGCGACGATCGCCAACAGGTACAGCAGCGCGTGGTTGATCGCATTAGGGATCAGCAGCACGAACAAGCCGCCATGCGGGGCCATCAGCTTGCAGCCGAAGTACATCGACAATGCCCCGGTCAACGCACCACCGGCGACACTGGCCGGAATAACCCGCAGCGGGTCTTTGGCAGCAAACGGGATCGCCCCTTCCGAGATGAAGCACAGCCCCAACGCCAGGGCCGCCTTACCGGCCTCGCGCTCGCTTTGCGCGAACTTGCGCCGGGCGATGAAGGTGGCGATACCCAGGCCGATGGGCGGCACCATGCCCGCCGCCATGGTAGCGGCCATGGGGGCGTAGCTCGACGAGGCCAGCAGCCCCACCGAGAACGCATAGGCGGCCTTGTTGATCGGCCCGCCAAGGTCGACACACATCATGCCGCCCAGCAAAAGCCCCAGCAGAATGGCGTTGGTGGTGCCCATGCTGTCCAGGAAGCGGGTAAGGCCTTCCAGCATGGCTGCAACCGGCTGGCCGACCACGTAGATCATCACCAGGCCGGTGAACAGGCTCGCCAGCAACGGGATGATCAGGATCGGCTTGAGCGCCTCCAGGCTGCTGGGCAAACGAGCCCAGCGGGCGATGGCCTTGGCGCTGTAGCCCGCCAGGAAACCGGCCACGATACCGCCAATGAAGCCGGCACCCAGGGTGCTCGCCAGCAGGCCACCGATCATGCCCGGCGCCAACCCGGGGCGGTCGGCGATAGACCAGGCAATATAGCCCGCCAGCAGTGGCACCATCAGTTTGAAGGCCGCTTCGCCACCAATCTGCATCAGCGCCGCCGGCAAGGTGCCGGGCTCCTTGTAGGCCTCGATGCCGAACACGAATGACAGCGCGATCAGCAGGCCGCCCGCCACCACCATCGGCAGCATGAACGACACGCCAGTCAGCAGGTGCTTGTACACCCCGGTCTTTTCACCCTTGGCGGGCGCGGCCGCCGCGGCATCGGCGCTGTTTTCCACCTTGCCTTCGGCCAAGGCCTTGTCCAGCGTGGCCCGCGCCTGCTTGAGGGCGACCCCGGTACCACAGCGGTAAATACGTTTGCCGGCAAAGCGGGCGGTGGGCACCTCGATGTCGGCGGCCAGCAGCACCACATCGGCCTGGGCGATGGCTTCGGCAGACAACGGGTTGCGTGCGCCGACCGAGCCCTGGGTTTCCACGGTGAGCTGGTAGCCCACTTGTTGCGCTGCCTGCTGCAAAGCCTCCGCGGCCATGAAGGTGTGAGCCACACCGGTCGGGCAGGCTGTGACTGCAACAATCTTAACGCCGGCAGAACGCTCTTCCAGCGCCGGCTTGCCTGGCACATCCGTCAGCAAGCGGGCGTTGGCCGCCGCCTCATCGAGGAAACCTTCGCGGTCAGCCAGGGCCTGCGACGGCGTGCTCTGGAACAGGCGCTTGCCGACGAAGCGGGACAGGTCAACCGGGCCGGTGCTGACCACCAGCACCCAGTCGGCCTCGGCGATTTGCGTCGCGCTCAGTTGCCGCTCGGGGTGTTCGGCATCCTGCACCTCGACACTGGTGCTCCAACCGCGCCGCTGGGCTGCAGCAGACAGCAAGCGGGCACTCAGCAAACTCGACACCTGGCCATTAGGGCAGGCGGTGACAATGGCAATGTTCATCGGCAACCCTCTTGTTGTTCTGTCAGTTGCACGGCCGCCTGCAGCCGAGCCATTTGCTCGCGGTCGCAGATGCCGAAGCCAACCTGGGTGACGGCCTGGGCGGCGATGGCGGTGGCCCGGGACAAGGTCTGCGCGGGCGCTTCGCCCTGCAGCAGGCCATGCACCATGCCGGCGACCAGGGAATCCCCTGCCCCCACCGTGCTGGCGACCCGCACCGTGGGCGGGACTGCGTGCAGCACGCGGTCGCGCATGTACCAGCTGACCCCCTGCTCACCCGCCGATACCACCACGTGTTCGATGCCGCTGGCCAACAGGCGCTCGGCAGCGGCGCCTTGCTGCGCCTGGGTAACCACAGCCTCGCCGAGCACTTCGCCCAGCTCTTCGGTGTTGGGCTTGACCAGCCACGGCGCGCTTTGCAAACCGGCCCGCAAAGCTTCACCGCTGCTGTCCAGGGCCACCTTGAGGCCTTGGGCCCTGAGCTGTTCGAGCAATTGTTGGAACCACTCGGCGCTGACCCCACGCGGCAGGCTGCCGGCCACCACTACCGCATCGTGGCCTGGCGCGACCTGGGCCAGGCGGCTGAGCAAGGCATCGCGCGCCGCCTGGTCCACCTGCGGGCCTTGGCCGTTGATGTCGGTCACGCGGCCATCGGCTTCGACCAGCTTTATGTTGCTGCGGGTTTCACCCGCCACACGGACAAAGCAGTCGGCGAAGCCGCGGGTTTCGATCAGCGCCTCGAACGGTTGCAGGTTGTCACCCCCGAGGAAGCCGCCCACGGTTACGCTGTGCCCCAGGTCGGCCAGCACCTGGGCGACATTCAGCCCCTTGCCGGCGGCGTGGCTGTGCTGCGCCTGGCTGCGGTTGACTTGCCCTGGGCGCAAGGTGCCCAGGCCGATGGTGATATCCAGCGCCGGGTTCAGGGTAAGGGTGAGGATCTTGGCCATTCAGTAACGCTCCACCAGCGCGCGTACCGCTGCCGCGCTGTCCTGTTGCAGGGCCTCGCGCGCCAGGGCGCGGGCCGTCTGGTGATCGGCCTGGCGGACCAGGGCCTTGACTTCGGCAATGCTGCGCGCGGCGACGCTGAGTTCATCCACGTCCAGGCCCAGCAACACGGCGACCGCTTGCGGGTCGGCCGCCAGCTCACCGCACACACCTACCCATTTGCCATGGGCATGGGCGGCACGCACCGTCATGTCGATCAGGCTGAGCACCGCCGGGTGCAGGCCGTCGGCCTGGGCCGAGAGGCTCGGGTGGCCACGGTCGATGGCCAGGGTGTACTGCGTCAGGTCGTTGGTGCCGATGCTGAAAAAGTCCACTTCGCGGGCCAGCTGTGGCGCCAGCAGGGCTGCCGAGGGGACCTCGACCATGATGCCCAGTTGCAGGTCGGCGACCGGGATTTCGGCACGCAAACGCTCGACCATGGCCCGCGCCTCACGCCATTCGTGCACCTGGCCGACCATGGGGAACATGATACGCAGCGGCCGCTGGTCGGCGGCCCGCAGCAACGCGCGCAACTGGTCTTCCATGACGTGCGGGCGCTGCAGGGTCAAGCGCACGCCGCGCACGCCAAGGAACGGGTTTTCTTCGGCGGCAATCGGCCAGTACGGCAACGGTTTGTCACCGCCGACATCCAGGGTACGCACTACCAGCGGCCGCCCGTCCAGGCCATCGAGCACACGGCGGTACTCGGCCTCCTGGGTGGCCACGTCCGGCGCTTGAGGGTGCGCCATGAAAATCAGCTCGGTGCGCAGCAGGCCCACGCCCTCGGCACCTTGGTCCACCACCTTGGCGATGCCAGTGCTTTCGCCGATGTTGGCAAACACCTCGACTGCATGCCCATCACGGGTAACCGCGGGCTCGAAACGGCTGGCCCAGGCAGCCTGCAAACGCTGCTCGCGCTGGTCGCGCTCGGCCAGCGCGCGTTGCAGTTCATCGGCCGGCGGCGCCACGCTGACCGTACCGCGCTGGCCATCGAGCAGCAGCGGTGTACCGCTTTGCAGCAGCAGTATCGCGGCCCCTGCGCCAACCACCGCGGGGATACCCAGGGCCCGGGCGACGATGGCGCTGTGCGCGGTCGCGCCGCCCTGGGCGGTGACGATACCGGCCACCCGGCTCGGGTCCAGCCGGGCGACATCGGAGGGGCCCACTTCGGTCATGACCAGCACGTAGGGCTGCTCGGGTTCCACTTGCGCCTGCACCCCGCACAACTGCGCCAGCACGCGACGGCCCACGTCACGCAGGTCGGCGGCGCGCTCGGCCAGCAAGGCATCGTGCAAGGCCTCCTGCTGGCGGGCCGCGGCCTCGATCACCGCCATCCACGCGGCGGCGGCGCTCTCGCCTTGGGCCAGGCGCTGTTCGACATCGTCGGTCAGGGCGGGGTCGGCAAGCATCTCCTGGTGGGTGACGAAAATCTCGCCAATGGCTTTGTCGCTGCGCTGCACCAGCGCCTGCAGTTCACTGCTCACGACCGCCAGGGCGTCGCGCAGCTTCTGCCGCTCCTGCGTGCACGACTCGCCACGCAGGGGGTAGTCGAACTCGCGCTCGACACACACGTGCGCGGGGCCGCTGGCGATGCCTGGGGCGGCGCCCACGCCTTGAATGCGGCTCCCGGCCGGTGGCGCTTGTACCACCTCGGGCGCGGCCTCCGGTTCAGCGCTGGTGCCCTGTGGCAGCGGCTCGACTTCCTCGCCCAGGCCCTGCTCGATGGCGGCCAGCAGCGCTGGCAAGGCATCGGCGGCAACCGCGGGTTCGGCCAGCAATTCCAGCACCTGGCCACGGCGGGCGCCCAGGCTGAGCAGCTTGCTCAGGCTCTTCACCGACACCGCTGGCTGGGCGCTGTCGGCCAGGCGCACGCGGATGTCCCCTTCAAAGCCTTTGGCCAGTTGCGCCAGCACTTTGGCCGGGCGGGCATGCAGCCCATGCGGGTTGGCCAGCACCACGCGGGCGCAGGGCCAGTCTGGCGGCGCCTCGCCTCCCAGAACCTCCAGCACCGCACGGCTACTGGTGGCCTGGTAGAGCGTCTGCCCGCGGCCTTCGATCAGCACTTCGCACAGCCGCTCCAGCAAGGCCTGGTGGGCCGCGCCGAGGCTAGCCAGGCAAAACAGGCCATTGAGCGGCTGGTCACGGTAGCGCAGCGGCTGTTGCGGGGTGACGAAGGCCAGGCCTGGCTGGCGCACCTGGCGCTCGCTGTGCAGCCACCACAGGCCTTCGCCCAACGGCAGCGGCTCGGCCTGCTGCAGCACGGCGGCAAAACCGCTGTCGACGCAGTCGGCGCGCTGCAACAGCCGGGCCCCACGCCAGGCCAGCTCGTCGAAGTCTTCGGCCGGCAGGTTCAGGCCGACCAGTTGCGCATCCAGGGCCAGCGCTTGCGGCGCGCCTTGCAGCAGCTTGAGCAACGCCTCGGCGGAGCTGGCGCGGCGCAGCGCTTCGGCCAGGTCGGTTTCGCCCAGTGCACGGGTCAGCAGTTGCAGCAGGCGCAGGTGTTCATCGGAACGCGCAGCGATGCCGATGGCCAGGTAGACCATCTGCCCATCACCCCAGTCCACCCCTTCAGGGAACTGCAACAGGCGTACGCCGGTGGCATACACCAGGTCACGGGTTTGCGGCGTACCATGGGGAATGGCGATGCCCTGGCCAAGGAAGGTAGAGCCTTGCGCCTCACGGGCTTGCAGCCCTTGCAAGTACCCTTCGGCAACCAGGCCATCGGTAACCAGCCGGTCGGCCAGCAGGCGCAAGGCCTCAGCCTTGTCGGCTGCCGTCTGACCCATGGCTATCTGCTCCTTGGCGAGCTCGAGCATGACCTTCTCCTTATGCAGTTCCCGTTGGGGTACTGGAGTATTGTTGTGAAATTCACGTAACGGCCAGCGGCGGGCTGCAGGCCTCGAGCTGCGCGTTGCAAGCGAAAGCGGACAGTGCACCGACACGCTTTTTCTTATAGCTTGCAAGTTGAAATTTGCAGCTTGGGGCTGCCAGCCTAACGCTTGCAGCTTTCTCGGCCGAGGCAGAAAATCGGCAGCTGAAACGTTTAATCTGACCAGGCGGCCACGTTACTCGATAATCTGCCAAGGAAAAAGCCCCATCTTGTCGGACAATTGCGACAATAGTCGTCTGCGCGGATGGCCGGTAGGCGGTCAAACTAGCCGGCCCGGCCTGCCCGCCAGCCCCGGTAACAACAAGGAAAATTCGGTGAAACTCAGCGATATCGCCCGTCTGGCCGGTGTGTCCGTGACCACCGCCAGCTACGTCATCAATGGCAAGGCTGAACAGCAACGCATCAGCAGCAGCACGGTCGACAGGGTGCGCGCGGTGGTCGAGGCCCACGGCTTCACCCCCAACCCACAGGCTGCTGGCCTGCGCAGCCGGCATACCCGTACCCTGGGGTTCATTCTCCCGGATCTGGAGAACCCCAGCTACGCGCGCATTGCCAAACAACTGGAACAGGGCGCCCGCGCCCGCGGCTACCAGTTGCTGATCGCCAGCAGCGATGACCAACCCGAAAGCGAACGCCAGTTGCAGCAACTGTTCCGCGCCCGTCGTTGCGATGCGCTGTTCGTCGCCAGTTGCCTGCCAGCCGAAGATGACAGCTACCGCGAACTGCAGAACAAAGGCCTGCCGGTGATCGCCATCGACCGCCGCCTGAACCCTGCGCATTTCTGTTCGGTGATCAGCGACGACCGCGACGCCAGCCGCCAGCTGGCCGCCAGCCTGCTGCGCGCCGCGCCACGCAGCATTGCCTTGCTCGGCGCCCGCCCGGAGCTGTCGGTCAGCCAGGCCCGTGCAGGTGGTTTCGATGAAGCGCTGCAAGGCTATGCCGGTGACGTGCGCCGCTACCAGGGCGAAGCCTTCAGCCGGGCATGCGGCCAGCGCCTGATGCAGCAACTGATCGACGACCTGGGGGGCCTGCCCGATGCCCTGGTGACCACCTCGTATGTGCTGCTGCAAGGGGTATTCGACACACTGCAGGCGCGCCCCGCCGGCTCCCGGCAGCTGCAGTTGGGCACGTTTGGCGACAACCAGTTGCTGGACTTCCTGCCACTGCCGGTCAATGCCATGGCCCAGCAGCACGGCCTGATCGCCGCCACTGCGCTGGAACTGGCCCTGGCCGCCATCGAGGAAAAGCGCTACGAACCCGGCGTGCATGCCATAGGCCGTACGTTCAAACAACGTATCGCCGCAGGCTGAACATGCGCCTGATCGACACCCACACCCACTTGGACTTCCCCGACTTCGACGCCGACCGCGCGCGCCTGCTGGCCAACGCAGCGGCGCGCGGGGTGGAGCGAATGGTCGTGCTCGGGGTGTACCAGGCGAACTTCCAGCGGGTGTGGGCGCTGGCCGGCGCCGAACCAGGCCTGTACGCCGCGCTGGGCCTGCACCCGGTCTACCTGGAGCAGCATCGGCCCGAGCACCTGCAACAATTGCGCGAGTGGCTGGAGCGCCTGCGCGGTGACCCACGGCTGTGTGCAGTGGGCGAATTTGGCCTGGACTATTACCTCGAACACCTGGACAAGGCCCGCCAACAGACGTTGTTCGAAGCGCAACTGCAGATGGCGTGTGATTTCCAGCTGCCGGCGCTGTTGCACGTGCGCCGCAGCCATGCCCAGGTAATTGCCACGCTCAAGCGCTACAAACCGGCACGGGCGGGGGTGGTGCATGCCTTTGCCGGCAGTTATGAAGAGGCCCGCGAGTACATCAAGCTGGGCTTTCGGCTGGGGCTGGGCGGTGCAGCGACCTGGCCGCAGGCATTGCGGCTGCGCAAGACCCTGGCGCGCCTGCCGCTGGACAGCGTGGTGCTGGAGACCGATGCGCCAGACATGGCCCCGGCCATGTTCCCAGGGGTAAGAAACAGCCCGGAGCATTTGCCCGAGATAGCCGGTGCGCTGGCGCAAGTGATGGGTGTCGAGGCCGGCGAGCTGGCTGCAGCGAGTACCCGCAACGCGTGTGAGCTGTTCGGCTGGTAGCCGCGCTGCCGCCCGCCTGATTTCAGGCCAGCACCGTCCACAGCGCGAACGCGGCATACCACAACACCGCGCAGCGCAGCAGCAGCTCCCACAGGCTGTCCAGGCGCCCCAACCCACGCTGGCTGTCTTCATCGTCGGGAATGTCGTCGGCAACGCGCCCGACCCGGGCCACCAGGTGTGCGGCGCTGATGTGCCAGTTGAGCACCTCGTGCAGCATCACCCGCGTCACCGCCAGGAAATTACCCACCAAGGCAAAGCTCAACGCCAGCACGCGCACCGGCAGCCAGTCCATGATGTGCCGCAACTGCTCGGCGCGCGCCTTCAGCACCGCTTGCCCGCTGTGCCCAGCGCACAGCGCCAGTAACCGATACGCCAACGCTGCCCCCGGCCCCAGCACGAAATACCAGAAGATCACGGCGAAGAAGCCCTGGTACACCTGCCACAGCAAGTTGCCCTGCACCCGCACCAACAACGTGTGCGGCTCATCGGCCGCCAGGCCAAGGTCGCGCTCTGCCACGTGCAAGGCGGCCTGGTCATCGCCCCGGCGCCAGGCGTCACGGAACGGGCCAAGCGACGCCTTGGCGTCACCGCGGCCCAGGCTGTAGACCAACACCAGCAGATGCACCGGCAGCGCCAGCAGGCCATAGGCCACGGGCTCCAGTACGTGCAACAGCAAGACCAGCAGGGCGACCGGTGCCAGCACCAGAAGCGTCAGCGTCCACCACGGGTGAACCTTGCCGCTGCGTTCCAGGCGCACCAGCTCACCAAGGAAAAAACCGTCACGTTGCACCTGATGGCGCAGGGCCGAGAACTTCTCGACCCACAGCGCCAGCACCAACACCAGAAAACTCATGCCTTGTCCTCGTTGTGCTGCAGCGCTTCACGGTAGCGCGGCCAGTCGAATGCCGGGCCGGGGTCGGTCTTGCGCTGCGGGGCAATGTCGCTATGGCCCTGGATACGGCCCAGGTCGATGGCCGGCCAGGCACCGCAGATGTGCCGCGTAAGCTGTTCCAGCACGGTGTACTGGGCATCGGTATAGGGCAGGTCGTCAGTGCCTTCCAGCTCGATGCCGATGGAGAAGTCATTGCAGCCTTCGCGCCCGTCGAAACACGAAACACCTGCGTGCCAGGCGCGGTCGCACAGCGACACGAACTGGGTCACCGCGCCATCACGCTCGACGAACAGGTGGGCGGACACGGTCAGGTGGCTGATGCTGGCAAAGTACGGGTGTTCCTGGGGGTCCAGGCGGTTCTGGAAAAATTGCTGAACCTTGCCGGTACCAAAACACGCCGGCGGCAGGCTGATGTTGTGAATCACCAGCAGGGAAATCGCTTCGCCCTCCGGCCGAGCATTGAAGTTGGGCGAAGGGCAATGGGTGATTCCGTTTCCGTGGAACCAGCCAGTGGCACGGTCCAATTGCATGGGGCAGATCCTGAAAACGCCTTGAACAGGACAACAGTATGCCTTGCGGCTCACGCCCTGTGCAGGTGAATGATCACGGGCGCAGGCCGTCAAGTACGGCCTCCAGTGCACGCTCGAACAACAGCCCGTCCCCCAGCACCCGCACTTCGCCGCGCTGCAGTGCCCTGGCCAGGCTGGCGCTGCTCCACTCTCGCACTTTCAGGCCGGTGCGGTTGCTGAACACCAGCCTGTCGCTGTTCTCGACACGTGCTACCAGCTTGCAGCGCAGCGGTGGGTCTTCATCCAGCACCTGGACCCAGGTACCGACGCGCAGGCGCTGCGCCTGGCGCACTGCCGCAGCGTGCCCGCTGTCGCCCCCTGGCGGCGGGCAGCGTGGTTCTTCGGCACTTGCCAGGACAATCGCTTGCGTCACCCGCACCTGGTCCAAGGGTTGCCACTGGCCTCCCCCGCAGGCGCACAGGTGCAACCGCTCAAGCTGCTGGAAGAATGCGCGGGTCGTGAGCGAGTCCTGCGCCACGCTGGCCAAGCCGTCGCGCAACGCCTTGAGCAGGCCTGGCACCTGCTGCAACAGGGTTTGCGGCTCACGGCCCGGGGTAACGCTGAGCAGCAGGGTGTCCATGGTCTGCACGGCATCGCACCAGGCCCCGGAACCCTCGCCGTGCTTCAGCCAGGCCAGCAGCAG
>NZ_BCBD01000003.1:0-96263 GCF_001320345.1 Pseudomonas sp. NBRC 111127
TTCTTCATGGAGATGGGCTGGTGAACCGACGTGAGAGCGTGATCGAAGCCCGCGGCATCTGTAACCGCTTTGGCCGGCAAGTGGTGCATGAAAACCTCGACCTGGACCTGTACCGCGGCGAAATCCTTGCCGTGGTGGGCGGCTCTGGCAGCGGCAAGTCCGTGCTGCTGCGCAGTATCATCGGCCTGCGCCGCCCCAACGAAGGGCAGATCAAGGTGTTCGGCCAGGACCTGGCCGGCCTGCGCGAAACGCAGCGCTCATTGGTCGAACGGCGTTTTGGCGTACTGTTCCAGAAGGGCGCGCTGTTCTCTTCCCTGACTGTGACCGAGAACGTTGCCCTGCCACTGATCGAGCATGCCGGGTTATCCCGCGCCGATGCCGAGCACCTGGCCGGGGTAAAGCTGGCATTGGCCGGGCTGCCGATCTCGGCGGCCGACAAGTACCCTGCTTCTTTGTCGGGGGGCATGATCAAGCGCGCAGCGCTGGCCCGGGCCCTGGCCCTGGACCCGGACATACTGTTCCTCGACGAGCCGACCGCAGGCCTGGACCCGATCGGCGCTGCGGCCTTCGACCAGTTGATCCTCACCCTGCGCGATGCGCTCGGCCTGTCGGTGTTCCTGATCACCCACGACCTTGACACCCTGTACACCATCACCGACCGCATCGCCGTACTGTCGCAGAAAAAGGTCCTGGTGGCCGGCCCATTGGCCGAGGTCGAACAGACCAACGACGCCTGGATCCAAGAATACTTTCACGGCCCACGCGGGCGCGCAGCCGAGCAGGCCGCCACCCACACTGGCCAGGAGCGCTGAGCAATGGAAACCCGAGCCCATCACGTTCTTATCGGCCTGGTCACCGTCCTGGTGGTAGCCGGTGCCATGCTGTTCGGCCTGTGGCTGACCAAGTCCAGCGTCGACGATGCGTTCAAGGACTACGAAGTCGTGTTCAACGAGGCAGTTTCCGGCCTGTCTCGTGGCAGCCCGGTGCAGTACAACGGGATCAAGGTGGGTGACGTTTCCACCCTGCGCCTGGACCCTAAAGACCCGCGTCGGGTATTGGCACGGGTGCGCCTTAGCGGCGACACCCCAGTCAAAGAAGATACCCAGGCCAAGCTGACCCTGGCCGGGGTGACCGGCAACTCGTTCATCCAGCTCAGCGGCGGTACCCCACAGAGCCCCGAGCTGAAAGGCAAAGACGGCAAGCTGCCGGTGATCATCGCCTCGCCATCGCCCATCTCGCGCCTGCTCAATGACAGCAGCGACCTGGTGACCAACATCAACTTGCTGCTGCACAACGCCAACCAGATGTTCTCCGAGGGCAACATCGACCACCTCAGCAATACCTTGGCCAACCTCGACAAGACCACCGGCGCCTTCGCCGGGGAGCATGGCAGCATAAGCCAGGCTATCGAGCAACTGGTCCAGGTAGGCAAGCAGGCCAGCGCGACCCTGGCCGAAACCCAGGTGCTGATGCGCAATGCCAATGGCTTGCTGGGCACCGAGGGCAAGCAGGCCATCGGCAGCGCCGAGCAAGCCATGCAGTCGTTGGCGCAGAGCACTGCCACCATCAATAGCCTGCTGAAGGACAACAGCGAAGCCATCGGCGACGGCGCCCAGGGCCTGAACCAGCTGACCCCGGCCATCCGCGAACTGCGCGAAACCCTCAACGCACTCAAAGGCATTTCCCGGCAACTGGAAGCAGACCCCAGCGGCTACCTGCTCGGCCGCGACAACAACAAGGAGTTCCAGCCATGAAATCGTCGCTTCGCTTAGTGGCTTTGGCGGTCACGATTGGGCTGGCCAGCGCCTGCTCGATCCTGCCCACGAGCGAGCCTGTGGACCTGTATCGCTTGCCGGTCAACCAGGTCAGCCGCAGCGCGCCGCCGCTGGATTGGTCATTGCGCCTGAACAAACCGCTGGCCAGCGAGGTATTGGCCGGGCCACGGATTGCGGTCATCCCGCAGGGCAATGTAGTCAGCAGCTACAAGGGCGCGCGCTGGAGCGATCCGGCCCCGATGCTGCTGCGCAACCGGCTGCTCGACGGCTTTCAGCGCGACGGCCAGGTGCAGCGCCTGAGCGCCGACGACAGCAATTTGCAGGCTGACTACGAGCTGGCTGGCGAGTTGCAGGCGTTCCAGAGCGAATACCGCGCGGACGGCACCGTGGAGGTGGTTATCCGCTATGACGCACGGCTGGTGCAAGGCCGCACTCAGCGCATTCTCGCCAGCCAGCGCTTCGAAGTCCGCCAGCCGCTGGCAGACAAGCAAGTAGCCGGGGTAGTGGCCGGGTTTGGCCAAGCGTGCGACCTACTCACCGGGCAGGTGGTCGACTGGGCGATTGCCCAGGCTGGCAGCAGCTCAACCCGCTAGGGTTTACCCGCTGTTGCCGCCAAGCCACAAGGCCGCCGGCAGATCCGCCGACATGTGGCCATCACCGTGTAGGAGCGGGTTTACCCGCGAATACGGTGGCACATGCGACGGCGAATGCCCAAGAGACAGCGGCCAACAGGCCCGGCCTATTCGCGGGTGAACCCGCTCCTACGACGGGCAGTGTCGAGACGCCGATACGCGTTTACCCCCGGCGCCCTTGCAGCCTGATGCGGTGCAGGCCTGCAGATCGTTCAGGCAAAGAACCAGTAACACACGCAGATGGCTGCCACCACACCAGAGAACTCGGCCAGCAGCGCACACCCCACCGCATGCCGCACGCGCTGGATGCCCACCGCGCCGAAATACACCGCTAGCACATAGAAAGTCGTCTCGGTACTGCCCTGGATGGTTGCCGCCACCAGGGCAGGGAAGCTGTCCACCCCTTGGCTCTGCATGGTCTCGATCAGCATTGCCCGCGCCGCGCTCCCGGAGAACGGCTTGACCAACGCTGTCGGCAGGCCTTCGACGAAGCGCGTGTCCAGGCCCAGCCAGTTGACCGCATGGCGAATACCGTCCAACGCCAATTCCAGCGCGCCCGAGGCTCTCAGCACGCCCACAGCCACCAGCATGGCCACCAGGTAGGGCAGCAGGTTCTTGGCGACGTCAAAGCCCTCTTTGGCGCCCTCGACAAAGGCTTCGTACACCTTCACCTGCCGCAACGCACCGATCACCACGAACAGCAGGATCACGCCAAACAGCGTCAAGTTACCCAGGATCGACGACAAGCTGGCCAGTGCCGCTGCCGACAATGTGCCCAGGAAGGCCATGAAGCCACCCAGCAGCAGCGCACCGGGGATGAAGTAGGCAAGTACGACCGGGTCCCACAAACGCAGGCGTTGCATGACGGCCACCGACAACAGCCCGACCAGGGTCGAGACACTGGTGGCCAGCAGGATCGGCAGGAACACCATGGTCGGGTCGGGCGCGCCTTGCTGGGCGCGGTACATGAAGATGGTCACAGGCAGTAGGGTCAACGAAGAGGCGTTGAGCACCAGGAACAGGATCTGCGCGTTGCTCGCCGTGGTGCTGCTGGGGTTCAGCTCCTGCAACGCGCGCATGGCTTTGAGGCCAATCGGTGTGGCGGCGTTGTCCAGCCCCAGGCCGTTGGCCGCGAAGTTCATGGTGATCAGGCCCAGTGCCGGGTGGCCGGGTGGTACTTCCGGCATCAAGCGCGCAAACAACGGGCCCAGTACCTTGGCCAGCCACTCGACGATGCCGGCCTTTTCGGCAATTTTGAGAAAGCCCAGCCACAGGGTCAGAGTGCCAAACAGCAGCACCATCACCTCGACCGAGAGCTTGGCCATGGCAAAGATGCTCTCGACCATGGCCGCAAAAATGCCCGCGTTGCCGCCTATCAGCCATTGGGCCAGGGCGGACACCGCCGCCACCAGGAAAAAGCCGAGCCAAAGGCCATTGAGCATCCGTGTGTTCCCCCAGAAAAGTGCCCGAATGATAGCGTATCGGGGCGCAAGGCTGCAGACCGCGGCCGCGCAACATCACAGACAACAAAAAGCCCCGAGGGGTCGGGGCTTTTTGTCCAGCGGGGTATGAACTCAGCGCTTGGCCGCTTCGCCAACCACCGCAGTTTGCTGTTTGTCAGCCATGAGCGAGGCGTAGTACTGCTCGCCCTTGGCCGCATCGTACATGCCTTCCCAGCGCGAGATGACCAATGCCGCCAGGGCGTTGCCGATCACGTTCAGCGCGGTGCGGGCCATGTCCATGATGCGGTCGACGCCGGCGATGAAGGCCAGGCCTTCCAGCGGAATGCCCACGCTGCCGAGGGTGGCCAGCAGTACCACGAACGAAACGCCTGGCACACCAGCAATACCTTTGGACGTGACCATCAGGGTCAGCACCAGCAGCAGCTGCTGGCTCCACGACAGGTCGATACCGTACAGCTGGGCAATGAAGATCGCCGCAATGCTCTGGTACAGGGTAGAACCGTCGAGGTTGAAGGAGTAGCCGGTCGGTACCACGAACGAGCAGATCGACTTCGGTGCACCGTACTTCTCCATTTTCTCGATCACCCGTGGCAGCACGGTTTCCGAACTGGAAGTGGAGTAGGCCAGGATCAGCTCATCTTTCATGATGCGCATGATCTTGATCACCGAGAAGCCAAACAGGCGAGCCACCAGGCCCAGTACCATGAAGGCGAAGAAGGCAATGGCGAAGTATACCAGCAGCACCAGCTTGGCCAGCGGCAGCAGCGAGCTGAAGCCGAAGTTGGCGACAGTCACGGCGATCAGGGCGAACACACCGATCGGCGCGTAGTTCATGATCATGTGGGTGACCTTGAACATGGTTTCCGATACGGCCTGGAAGGTACGTACCAGCGGGTCGCGCAGCTCTGCCTGCAGGCTCGACAGCCCCAGCCCGAACATGACCGAGAAGAAGATGATCGGCAGCATTTCGCCGCGCATCAGCGCTGCGAAGATGTTCGACGGGATCAGGTTGAGCAGGGTCTCGATGAAGGCGTGCTCATGCTGCACTTCGGCCGCGGTCGCCTGATACTTGGAAATATCCACGGTACCCAGCGTGCTCATGTCGATACCGGCACCGGGGTGGAACAGGTTTGCCAGCACCAGGCCGACGACGATGGCGATCGTGGTCACCACCTCGAAGTAGATGATGGTCTTCAGGCCAATGCTGCCCAGTTTCTTCGCATCGCCAACCCCGGCGATACCCACGATCAGCGACGAAATCACGATCGGGACGACGATCATCTTGATCAGGCGAATGAAGATGTCACCGGCGGGCTGGAGGACGTTACTGATCCACCAGGCCTTTTCTGCACTGAAGTGGTTCAGCAGCGCGCCGATTGCAACACCCAGCACCAGACCGATGACGATCTGCCAGGCGAGGCTCAGTTTTGCCTTCTTCATGTCTTTACCCTTTGTTCTAGTGGTCATGACACCGGGTGGAAACAGGCGTGACAGAGCCCTTGGCCAAGTCACACGCAATAACGGTTTCCGTCCGGCGACGTTATGTAAGGACACCGCAGGCGAGCGACAGGGCGCCCTGGCCAGCGAAAAAGGCGGCAACTATTGCGATGGCAGGGGGGGAAATCTAATGCCGGAAACGCATACCCCATGCAGGTTATGCATACCGTTTTCGACCGACGAGGTAGGTTTGCAAGTCATTGATTTATAACGTTCGGAATCCCGAACAAGACGAGACAGCCATATTCAGGCGGATCTAGCACTCTCAAAAGAAGCGACAAATATGTCGTGTTCGACAATCCGAATGGCCGAAATGCCACTTGTGAGGGAGTCGATGCGGAGGGAAAAAATTTGATGTACGGTCGAGACAAAATGTGTCTCGGGGAAGGAAACGCGCAAGGAAAGAGGCGTTTCCTACGTGGCTCCTCGGAAGTCAGGTCGGCTTGGGTATCCCAGCGATACCGCCGACCTGAAGCTTCCGATTCCGCCGTTCCTGACCCGGCCCAACGCTGGAGGCACTCCCTGTACCCCTAGGCCACTCCGATCATGTCTCAACCAGAACAGCCCGGCCCCTTGGTCATGTGCAACCCCTCCTCGGGGCGGCGCATCATAGAAGGCTGAACGCTAGAAAGGTTCAGCTTCTATTTCGTGTCAGTGGGTGACCACTCACCAGCACTGGCAACCACGGCTCAGTACCAATTCGGGTCACGCTTGAGCTGCTCCTGCAGCATCGTCTTCATGCCGTCATCCGGCTTGCCCAGCCAGCGGTACTGCGCATGCCGGGTTGGCGACTTGTCCTTGGGCAAGCCTTCAGGCACCTCCACGAGCATGCCGTAGGCATCATCCTTGTCCCAGCTGAACGCAACGATCAGGCGCTTGTAGGTGCACTTGTCCTGGGCCTCGCACAGGGGGCCGACCAAGTACTTGTCGCCATCTTCCGTAACAGCAGACATTTGCTGCTCCGAGCTGCCAGTGAGGTTGACCACCCAATCGGGCAGGCGCTCCTCACCTTTGATCGTGTCCTGCCAGGTTTCCCGGTATTCCGGGTCCGAACCCAGCAGCTGGTTGGCACGGACCTGGCCATCATTGGCAGCCAGTGCCGCTGCACTGCTACCCATCAGCAGGGCAGCAGCCAGGGCAGTGTGTAGCTTCCTGCTCATTGTCAACCTCGACCGCGTCCAAAGAAGAAGGAGGCTACAAACAGGACCAGGAAGACAATGAACAAGATCTTCGCAATACCTGTAGCAGCGCCGGCGATACCACCGAAGCCCAAAACGGCAGCGACAATGGCGATGATGAGGAAAGTGATAGCCCAGCTCAGCATGGTGTTTCTCCTTTCTTTTTCAGAACTTCAAACGGTCCGCCTTAGAACACCCAGCGGTCTTGAGGCACGACATGTTCCAGAGTGGCCGGCGAAGCCGCCTTGCCCTGGGAGGGCAACGGGTCCGCCGCCTTGACGAAACTGTTGGCCCGGGTCGACTGGATCTGGCTCAGCAGCGCGGTCTGTGCAGCCACCTGGTCGGCCAGACGCGCTGTTTGCCAGCTGTAGTAGAAGAGGCCGGCAGCCAAGGTCAAAACCAGTGCGATCCCTACCGACACCAGGTGGCGCAGTGACAGGGTGGCGACTTGCGAGTGGTTGACGGACTGGCGATTCATGCCGGCTCCTCCTGCTGTAATTTTTGTTCAAACCTGAACAGGTAATTGCAGCCTGCATGCCAGCCTCATTAATAAATAAAAATCCTTTAAAAACAATAAGTTAACCATTTGGCCACAGGCGTGTCAGGACGTATCCTGCACGATGGCCATGCTGGGGTCGTGCGAATTGCACGATCAGCCTTCGACCTTGGTCGCGACCTTCAGCAGATCGGCATCCACCCCCCGCACGCCAATGATCTGCCGGGCTATTTCCACTGCGATGGTTTTTTGCTCCGCACTGACCACTTCACCGGACAACCGCACCATGCCCTCTTCACTGGCCACTTTAAGGTTCAGCCCATCAAGGTTGCGGCTGTAGCGGTAGCTACCCTGGATCTTGTCGATGATCCAGGGGTCACTTGGCTGCGGGCCGCTTGGTGTTCCCACAGCGGTTTCCCGCGCTTTGGCCATGGCAGCGCTGTCGAGGCTGACAAGATTGTTCACCAGATGCACGCCATCGGTTGTGCGCGCCACCACGCCCGCCAGCTCCTTGGCCTCGGCGCTGTCGACTTTACCCCGCAAGGTCACCACGCCCTCGCTGCTTTGCACTTCGATTGCAGCCTTCTCGGTGGTACGGCTCCACAGCAACCGCGCACGGATCACCGCTGCCAGGGTGGCGTCCTCCAGGCGCTGGGCATAGGCCCGCAGCTCGAGCGGGCGCTCGACCAGTTCAGCGTTGACCTGCAGCTGGTTATCGACCTGCTCGACACCTCGGGTAGCCAAGGCCACGTCTTCGGCCAACCGGCGCTCCACCTCGTTTTCTACCTCGCCGGAAAGCCGCGCCTGTTTGCCGTCTACCTCGACTTTGATACGGAACGGGTTGAGCATGCGGTTCAGCGACAACGCCGTTTGCAGCGCCCCTTCAAGCCGGGCGTCATGCACGGGGTCCGCGAGAGCGGGGGTGAACACGGGAAGCAAAGCGGCTGCTAACACAGCGCTGCGTAGGGCAAAGGTCATGGCGTTACCTCCTTCTGTAGGCAAAAGCTGAAAATCATCGCAACCAATGTGCCACCCTATGCCTCTAAGCAAGGCACCGGGAAATGGGGCCTGAAGGCGTCGTTTAGCCATTGGCTAGCATGCAAAGGACAGAATCCTTCAGAATTGACCATGCAACTTGCCCGATTTTTCCCACACTAAATAAAGATCTACCCTTAAGGAGCGCAGGAAATGGAATCAGCCCAGGACAACCAAGGCCGCATTCTGCTGGTGGATGACGAGTCCGCGATCCTGCGCACTTTCCGCTATTGCCTGGAGGACGAGGGCTACAGCGTGGCCACCGCCAATAGCGCCGCCCAGGCGGAGAGCCTGCTGCAGCGCCAGGTGTTCGACCTGTGCTTCCTCGATTTGCGCCTGGGTGAGGACAACGGGCTTGATGTACTGGCGCAGATGCGCATTCAGGCGCCCTGGATGCGCGTGGTGATCGTTACCGCGCACTCGGCAATCGACACGGCAGTGGACGCCATCCAGGCGGGTGCCGCCGACTATCTGGTCAAGCCTTGCAGCCCAGACCAACTGCGCCTGGCCACCGCCAAGCAACTGGAAGTGCGGCAACTCTCGGCTCGCCTCGAAGCGCTGGAAGGTGAGGTGCGCAAACCCAAGGACGGCCTCGACTCGCACAGCCCGGCGATGATGGCCGTGCTGGAAACCGCCCGCCAGGTCGCTACCACTGACGCCAACATCCTCATCCTCGGCGAGTCCGGCACCGGTAAAGGCGAGCTGGCCCGCGCCATTCATGGCTGGAGCAAGCGTGCACGCAAAGCCTGTGTGACCATCAACTGCCCGTCGCTGAATGCGGAGCTGATGGAGAGCGAGCTGTTCGGCCATACCCGCGGCGCCTTCACCGGCGCCAGTGAAAGCACGCTTGGGCGGGTGAGCCAGGCTGACGGCGGCACGCTGTTCCTCGACGAGATCGGCGACTTCCCACTGACCTTGCAGCCCAAGCTGCTGCGTTTCATTCAGGACAAGGAATACGAGCGCGTGGGTGACCCGGTTACCCGCCGGGCGGACGTGCGCATCCTGGCTGCCACCAACCTCAACCTAGAAGAGATGGTGCGCGAAAGCCGCTTCCGCGAAGACCTGCTCTACCGCCTGAACGTCATCACCCTGCACCTGCCGCCCCTGCGCGAGCGCAGCGAGGACATTCTGACCCTCGCCGACCGCTTCCTTGCCCGTTTCGTCAAGGAGTATTCCCGGCCAGCACGCGGCTTCAGTGAAGAAGCCCGCGCGGCGCTGCTCAACTACCGCTGGCCCGGCAACATTCGCGAATTGCGCAACGTAGTGGAAAGAGCCAGCATCATATGCCCGCAAGAGCGGGTAGAAATCAGCCACCTGGGCATGGGTGAGCAGCCGGCTGGCAACGCCCCACGCGTTGGCGCCGCGCTTAGCCTCGACGAGTTGGAGCGTGCGCACATAGGTGCCGTACTGGCCGCCAGCGACACCCTGGACCAGGCCGCGAAGACCTTGGGCATCGACGCCTCCACCCTGTACCGCAAACGCAAGCAATACAACTTATGAAATGGCCACCCATGAAGCTGCGCACGCGGCTTTTCCTCAGTATCTCGGCACTGGTCACCGTGGCGCTGCTCGGTCTGCTGCTGGGCCTGGTCAGTGTTCTGCAGATGGCCACGATGCAACAGCAACTGGTGCGCGACACCACCCACTCATTGGAGGTGGGGCTCAAGCTGCGGCAGAACCTTGGCGAGCAGTTGAACCTGATTCTGGATGACGACACCGCCCCGGAAAACCTGCGATCGCTGCAGGACAACTTCCAGTCCCTTCTGGCCAAGGGGCTGGAGCAAGGCGGCGAGCGCACCGGTTTCAGCAAAGCCAACAGCAACTATCAGGCCTTCCTCCAGGCTTACCGCGACAGCCCGGCCCCTGCCCGCAGCATGGGTGTGGACCAGCCGCTGGGCGCCGCATTCAATCAGGTCCGCACCGACCTGATCGACTCCCACAGGCAGGCCCTGGACCTGATTACCCGCAGCGAGGAGCGCAGCCGTGACCGCGCCTTGCTGGTCAGCGGTGTGCTGGGCTTGATGGGCCTGGTGGTGCTGGTACTCGGCTTTATCAGTGCGCACAACATCGCGCGGCGCTTCGGCCAGCCGATCGAGGCGCTGGCCACGGCCGCCGACCAGTTGGGCAAGGGCAATTTCGATGTCACCCTGCCAGTCACCCAGGCGGCCGAACTCAACCAGCTCACCCGCCGCTTCGGCTTGATGGCCGATGCCTTGCGCAAGCACCAGGCCACCAACGTCGACGAGCTGCTGGCCGGCCAGCAACGCTTGCAGGCGGTGCTGGACAGCATCGACGATGGCCTGTTGATCATCGACCGCCAGGGCCGGCTGGAACACCTCAACCCGGTAGCCCAGCGCCAGCTGGGCTGGAATGACAGCCGGGTAGGCAGCAGCCTTGCCGAAGCGTTGCAACGGCCAGAGCTGGAACAGCAGCTGCGCCAAGTGCTGCGGGGCGGCAGCCTGGACCGGCCACCAGACGATCTGAACATGGAGGTGGATGAAGAATCGCGCCTGCTTACCTACAGCCTGACCCCGGTCAGCCACCCGCAGGGGCCGATTCTTGGCGCAGTGATGGTGCTGCACGACGTAACCGAGCAGCGCGCCTTCGAACGTGTGCGCAGTGAATTCGTGCTGCGCGCCTCCCATGAGTTGCGTACGCCCGTTACCGGCATGCACATGGCCTTCGGCCTGTTGCGCGAGCGCGTCAAGTTCCCGCCAGAAGCGCGGGAGAATGACTTGCTGGAAACCATCGGCGAAGAAATGCAGCGCCTTACCCAACTGATCAACGACCTGCTCAACTTCTCGCGCTATCAAAGCGGGCTACAGAAACTGGAGCTGGCTCCCTGTGCCATCGACGAGCTGGTGGAGCGGGCACAACTGCGGGTTGCCGACCAGGCTGCGCACAAGCAGATCGAGTTGGTCAGCGACCTGGAGCAGCCACTGCCGCGCATCCAGGCCGACCCCGCGCAACTCGATCGGGTGCTGGACAACCTGCTGCACAACGCCATCCGCCATACCCCCAAGGGCGGGCGCATCCGCTTGCACGCCCGCCGCCATGCGGAGCGGGTGATCATCAGTGTCGAGGATAACGGCGAAGGCATCGCCTACGGCCAGCAAGGGCGCATTTTCGAGCCCTTCGTGCAGGTTGGCCGCAAAAAAGGTGGGGCGGGGCTGGGCCTGGCGCTGTGCAAGGAGATCGTGCAACTGCATGGCGGGCGCATGGGCGTGTTTTCGCGGCCGGGGCAGGGCACGCAGTTCTATATGGCATTGCCAGTCTGACGCACGCGCGCCTACACCCTACGCGGGTCGTCGCGGCTGATGCCCGCGTGTGACCATCTGGGCAAACTGCCTGGCCGTCAACGGCCGGGCAAATAGCCAGCCCTGGCCGTAGTTGACCCCTTCACCGCTCAACAGCGCCGCTTGGTCCTCACTCTCGATACCTTCGGCAATCACCCGCAGGTGGAGGTCGTGGGCCATGCGAATGATGTGGGGGGCAACGCCACTGCTGGCGGCATCATGGCCAAGAGCGTCTATGAACGCCTTGTCGATCTTCAGGCAGTCCACCGGCAACGTCTGCAGGTAAGCCAGGCTGCAATAGCCAGTACCAAAATCGTCGATCAGGACCTGATGCCCTGCGGCGCGCAGTGCCTGCAGATTTTCGCGGGCCACTACCACGTCGATCAAACCCCGCTCGGTCACCTCGAAGGCAATCTGGCTGGGCGCCACCCGGTGCAACGCCAGCAGGCGCGCCGATACTCGGCCGATGCGCGGCTCCATCACATCGCAAGCCGCCAGGTTGATCGAGATATAAAGGTTGGGGTGCGAGCGCAGCAACGGCCCCAGTTGTTCAAGCACACGTTGCAGCACGAAGTCCGTGATCTGGCGGATCTGCCCGGTGTCTTCCGCCAGCGGTATGAACAGGTCGGGGCTGGTCAAGGTACCGTCCGGGCGGCGCCAGCGCACCAGGGCCTCGGCGCCCACGCAACGCCGGCTGCCAAGCTCGATGATCGGTTGGTAGAGCACCTGCAGCTCGCCACGGCGCAGCGCACCCTGCAGCTCTGAGCTCATCGAGCGCCGCTGCAAGATCAGCTGCAACACCAGCCAGCCGATGAAGCAGGCGGCCAATACGCTACCCGGGAACAACAGCCAGAGCATGCCGTTCATGCGCAGGGGCAAGCTGACACGCGGGGCGATCAGCACCAGTTGGTAGTCAGGCGACTTGGTTGGCATGCGGTAGATCAGGCGGTCACTGAGTTCGAGCAGCGACTTGTGGCTATTCGACCAGGCCGAGGGCGGCGGCCATACCGGTGGCGGGCCCAGGACCGGAATGGCGCGGGCACCGTTGTCGAGTACTACCACCAGGCTGCCACCCGGTGGCAGGTCGACCACATCGGTCAGGTGCCCACGTGAGGTCGAGACCAGGAACCTGCCCCGGCCGAGCATCAGCGCGGCGAGGTTCTCGTTCGGCTCGGTGGTGGTGTTGAGCCAGTAGCTGTAGACCGGCCCCTTGATGTCCGGCGGCCGCAAGGGCACGAACGCGCGCTCGTTACCCCGGTTCGAGCAGGCGACATTGCCGTCCACGTAGGCCGCTTCGTAAATGAAGCGCGAACTCAAGCCCACCTGCTGCAAGGCCGCCAACATGGCCGGGCTGCATCCACGCAGCGGCTGTGCCTGCAACAGGTCGACACCCTCGCGCAGCTGGCCGAATACCTGCTCCAGGCGCTCGAGAAAACGCTCGCCCTGGGCGTTCATCTGCTCGGTTTCGCTCTGTTTCAGCTGCTGCAGGGCGATGCCGATGCTGGCAGAAAGCAACAGGGCGGCGCTGGCCAGTGCTGCCAGCGTGGCGAGCATCCAGGGACGGTAGAAAATTTGACGCAGCAAGCCAATGGCAGACGACATGGACGGCATCCAGTTGATAACTAAGGTATAGCAACTGAATCAATAATCACCTGCGCCGTTTAGCGCTTCGCTTGCCCATGCCAGGCCCCAGCCAGCACGGGCAACGCCCCTGTCACCGCGCGCGGCCTGGTGACAGTCAACGGGTCCGGTTGAGCACCTGCAGCATGGCCGCCGTCTGCGCATCGGGCATGCCGTCGAAACGTTGCGGGCGGAAGCGCATCTGGAAGGCAGCGATGACATGCCGGGTGGCTACATCGAGCACGCCTGTTTGCTCGATCTGATAACCAAACCGCGCCAGCTCCTGCTGATACCAGCCAACGCTGGGCGGGTTGACGTTGAAGTACGCTTGTTGCTGCGCCACGGCGTTGGCATCTGGCCAGACCCCCAACCCAGCATCGGCCAGGCGTTTCCACGGGAACAAAGGGCCCGGGTCAAGCTTGCGCAATGGGGCGATATCGCTGTGGCCAATGATATGCCGGGGCTCGATATTGTTACGTTTGACGATGTCCTTGAGCAACGCGATCAGCGCCTGGATCTGCGCCTCGCTATAGGGGTACCAGACCCGCCCGTTGGGTGTATCGGCAAAGCCTGGGTTGACGATTTCGATGCCGATGGACGACGAATTCAGCCATGTGCGCCCCTGCCACTGGCTGTCACCGGCATGCCAGGCGCGACGGCTCTCGTCCACCAACTGGTACACCGTCGCCGGGCCATCACCAATCAGGTAATGGCTACTGACCTCACCGTGGGTGAGCAATGCCAGCGAGCGTTCCAGCGAGGCATTGGTGTAATGCAAAACAACGAACTGGATACGGTTGTCCTGGTTCGCCGAAGGGTGGCTGCGGTCGATGCGCAGGCCCGTGGAGCAACCGGCGACGGTGAACAGCAGAAAGGTGATCAGGGTTTTTTTCAGCGTGGAAAGCACGTCGGAGGCCTCGGCGTAAGAGCGCTACAGTATAACGTGCTCGCCAGCAGCAATGTTTGCCGCGAGTCAGCGGCTGCCCATCAGTTTTGTTCCACGCGATTGCGCCCGAGTTCCTTGGCCCGGTACAACGCGGTGTCGGCGCGCTTGAGCACCTGGTCTGCGCGCTCGCCAGCGCGGAACGCCGCCAACCCGATGGAGGTGGTGATCACCACCCGTTCACCCTTGAAGTGGAACGGGCAGGCTTCGATGGTCGCCCGCAGCAGTTCAGCGGCTTGCGCAGCCGCCGGCGGGGCCGTCTGCGGCAGCAACAGGACAAACTCTTCGCCACCGAACCGGGCTATGAAGTCACGGCCGCGCAAGCACTTGCGCAACTGGTCGGCAACGATCTTCAGCACTTTGTCCCCGGCCAGGTGCCCATAGCTGTCATTGATGCGCTTGAAATGGTCCAGGTCGAGGATCGCCATTGCCAGATGGCCGCCCTGGGCCTGCCATTCGAGCATTTCCCGTTCCACACGCTCGCTCCAGGCCGCCCGGTTGGGCAGACCGGTGAGCGGGTCGAGCAGGGCCTTTTGCCGCTGCTCTTCCAGGTGTTCACGGTAACCGAGTGCCTCGTGCTCCATGCTTGCCACACGCTCCGACAAGCCCTGCAGGCGGTTGGCCAGTTCCTGCTCGCGGCGATCACGCTCGTGCTTGTGCTCGTCCATGGTCACTAACAAGCCTTCCAGGCGGTTCTCCAGGATATGCTTGAGGCTGTCGACATCGGCGGCACCTTGCACGCTGCTCTGCAACCCGTCTACGTGCTCGCGCAACTGGGTGTCCAGCGCGCGGGCGGCACTGCTGTTGTCGGCATGGCCGGCGCTGGCTTCATGCAGATGGCTCTGGAACCCTTCCAGGCGCTCGTTGAGCTGCTGCAAGTAGGTTTCAAATTCATGCTGCCCACTGTCGGTGATCGCCAGCATCAGCACTGCAAGGTCGTCCAGTACCGGGATCAGCTCATACCAGTTCAGGCCGCGGGCCACCCGCGCACGCATTTCCAGTGCCTGGGCCTTGTGCCGCTCGGGCAGGCTGAGGTCGTCGAGCAGGCCGAGCAAGGTTTGCTCGATGTGTGCAGCGACCTGACTGTACGGCGGCTCCACCGCGTCGGGGAGGGCATAAGGGCCGTCTTCGCCGAACGTTGGTTCAAGCTCCGCTAAGGGTGCAGGCGCCGGCAGCGGCTGGCTGACCCCGTGTTCGGCGGCCGGCCCTTCACCTGGCTGCGGCACTGGCGATGCGGGTACTTCGGCCGCTTCGATCAGCGCCGGGCCAGCTGCATCTGGCGCTGGCTCTGGCTCGGGCGCTGCGGGCAGCTCGGCGGCCGGTGCAGCAGGTGCTGGCAACGGTTGCAACGCATCGATATCAACATGCGGGTAGGCGTCGGGGCTGGGTGGCGCGGCGTGCGGTGGAGCCTGGGCATCCGGCACCGCTTCGGGCACAAGCGCCGGCTCCCCTTGGGCATCGTCATCGCGGCTGCCGAACAACCGCTGCAGAAAACCAGGGCGGGTTTCTTCACCCGGCTTGCCCAAGGCGGCCAGCGCACGCCCCTGCAAACCGCTCAGCTCACCCAGCAATGGCGGCAGGTCGCGTGACTGGGTAACGCCCCCATCGAGCTTCTTCGCCAGCTTTTTCAGCGGCCGGGCAATATCACCAGGCAGCGGCAGGTTCTGTAATTGGCCCACCAGTGCAGCCAGAGCATCGCCGACCTGATTCATGCGGTTTTCGCGGCGCTGTTCCGAATCCAGCACCGCCTTCTCCAGGCGCGGAATCAGCCCGGCAAGGCCAGCATCCATGTTGTCGCTGCGAATGACCTCGCGCATCTCTTTCATGCACGCGTCGACCACCTTGTCACTGCCTTCCGCAGCCAGGGTACTGCGCACCAGGCCACGGCGCAGCAAGTCGAGACGGGCGTCCCAACGACGTTCGAGCTTTTCTTGCTGCTCGATGGCTTTGAGGTATTTTTCTTTCCAGCGCTCGGCTTCTTCGGTCATGCCTGGATCCGCGACGGGTGATACATCTGGGGCTGTCTGATTACACGCTGTCGGCGCGCACGCCCAACACTTGAGGGCGTGCGACGCCTTGGCTGATTCAGCTCAAGGCCGGCAGCGTATCCACAGTCAATGCATCAGGCAATCGGATCTCTACCGCCACCGGAAGGTGGTCGGAAATAGGCTGGGCCAACACCTCGACACGCTCCAGTGTAAGGCTGGAACTGAGCAGAATGTGGTCCAGGCAACGCTGGGGTCGCCAACTGGGGAAGGTAGCTTCGACCTGCGGGGCCACCAGGCCCAGGTCACGCAGGGGCGAGTGCTCGAGCAGGTCGGTGGCGTGGGTGTTCATGTCGCCCATCAGCACCTGGTGGCGGTAGCCGCCAATCAGCTCGCGGATATAGCCCAACTGCAGGGCGCGGGTCTTGGCGCCGAGGGCCAGGTGCATCATCACCACGATCAGCGCATCCTCGCCTTCGCCGAACCGCACCAGAATTGCCCCGCGCCCGGCGGGGCCCGGTAACGGGTGGTCTTCGAGCAATTGCGGCTTCAGGCGGCTGAGCACGCCGTTGCTGTGCTGGGCAAAACGCCCAAGGTTGCGGTTGAGCTGTTGGTACCAGTAGGGGAAGGCACCCAACTGGGCCAGATGCTCGACCTGGTTCACGAACCCGGAACGCAGGCTGCCACCATCGGCCTCCTGCAGGGCCACCAGGTCGAAGTCGCTCAACAGCTTGCCGATCTTCTGCAAGTTGCCGGCGCGCCCATTATGCGGCAGCAGATGCTGCCAGCTACGGGTCAGGTAATGCCGATAACGTTCGGTGCTGATGCCGACCTGAATGTTGAAGCTGAGCAGCCGCAGGCGACCATCGTCCGGCAGGCCGGGTGCCTGCAGGTGATGCTCGTTGACCTGCGGCTGGTGCAGGCCAATGCCACGCGTAGCTCTGAAGCGGGGCATGGGATACGCCGCTTACTTAGCGGCGCGCTCCTTGGCGATCAGTTGGTCGGCGACCTCCAGCACGCCTTCGGGCCCACCTGCGGTACCCAGGTCGAAGCGGTACTTGCCGTCGACGACCATGCTCGGTACGCCAGTGATTTCGTACTTCTTCGCCAGTTCCTTGGCCTGGTTGATCTGGCCCTTGATGGCAAACGAGTTGAAGGTGGCGAGGAACTTGTCCTTGTCCACGCCCTGGGTGGCGAGGAAGTCCGCCATGTCTTGCGGGTCAGTCAGGCGCTTGCGCTGGTTCTGGATAGCATCGAACACCGCCGCGTGCACCTTCTGCTCAACGCCCATGGCTTCGAGGGTCAGGAACATCTGGCCGTGGGCATCCCATGGGCCACCGAACATGGCCGGTACGCGCTTGAAGTTGACATCCTTGGGCAGTTTTTCGACCCAGGGGTTGAGCGTCGGCTCGAAATGGTAGCAGTGAGGGCAGCCGTACCAGAACAGCTCAACCACTTCGATCTTGCCAGGCACGGAAACCGGAACAGGGTTGCTCAGCTCGATATATTGCTTGCCGGCAGTGGCGGGCTCTGCGGCCTGCACCGCAGTCATACCGAATACGCTGGCGGCGACCAGCGCAGCGCTGAGAATCAGTTTACGCATGCTTTACTCCTGAGCAATCATGGGTCGCCACTACGCGACCTGCCTTGAGACAGGCCGGGAAGGGCTTGAGTTCTGTAGTGTACCGGCTACGCACTGAAAAAAGGGTAGCCCAGCCACCCTTTCATCATTGGCCTGCAACATTAACTGAAAGTTAATGCGAAGCCCCTGAAGGCATGTGCAGCACCTGCAGGACCGCGCCGCCAGTCAGTGCAGGCCCTGGATATAGCTGGCCAATGCCTCGATATCGTGGTTGCTCAGCTTGCCGGCAATGGTGCGCATGGTCATGGCATCGCCGTCGTTGGTGCGGTTGCCTTCACGGAAGTCGGTCAACTGCTTGGTCACGTACTGGGCATGCTGCCCACTCAAGTGCGGGAAACCGGCCAGGGCGATACCCGCGCCATTGGGCGAGTGGCAGCCGGTGCAGGCGGGCATGCCTTTTTCCAGGTCGCCGCCGTTGAACAGCGCGCGGCCGCGCTCGACCAGTTTGGGGTCGGCAGCCCCCACGCTGCCTTTCTGGCTGGCGAAGTAGGCGGCGATATCGGCCAGGTCCTGGTCATTGAAAGCAGCCAGCATGCCGGTCATTTCCAGCACGGTACGTTTGCCCGACTTGATATCGTGCAGTTGTTTTTCCAGGTAGCGCTGGCCCTGGCCAGCCAGTTTCGGGAAGTTGGGTGCCAGGCTGTTGCCGTCGGGGTTGTGGCAGGCGCCACAGACGGCCGTCTTGGCCTGGCCGGCAGCGGCATCGCCTTTGATAGGTTGCGCAGCAGTGGCCGCACCTGCGACACCCAGGGTCAACAGCAGACTCACGACTAGTTTGTTCATCAGCTAATCCAACACGGCTAAGGGTGAAATGTTATGTATCGGGACTGCCACTCATCCAAAGGATGACCAAACGGTAGTCCTCGGCACTGCAGTCCATGCACAATCCACGCGGCGGCATAGCCTTGAAACCCTGGGTCACATGCCGGACGAGTACATCCATACCTTGCGCCAGCCTTGGCTCCCAGGCTGCCCGGTCACCCTGCCTGGGTGCCTGGGGCAATTGCCCGGTGTGGCAAGCCGCACACGTGCGGTTGTACAACACCTCGGCATCCTGTGTAGCCTGTGCGCTGAAATACGGCAGGAACATACCGACAGCTAGCAGCCATTTCGCCAGGCGAAACGACCTGACAGGGTTGGGGGACGCGCTGCGTTCTGATGCGCAAGCTATAGTTCGGCACCCCATGCCCGTTCCCCTTCGCTGGGAGAATGGGCACACAAAAACTGGGGCATTATATACTTCTGTCAGCCAAACGGAAACGACACCGCTTGCCGGCCTAGGCTTTGGCAACACCCACATCGGATATCCCATGCAAGTCAAGAACCCCATCCTCGGCCTCTGCCAGAAAGCCAAATTCGCCCTCAGCGCAGCCAAGGTCGAACAATGCCCGGACGATCAGGGCTACGAGGTGGCCTTTGCGGGCCGTTCCAACGCCGGCAAATCCAGCGCCCTCAACACCCTGACTCACGCCAGCCTGGCGCGCACCTCGAAAACCCCGGGGCGCACCCAGCTGTTGAATTTCTTCAGTCTGGACGATGAACGGCGTTTGGTCGACCTGCCAGGTTACGGTTATGCCAAGGTGCCGATTCCGCTCAAGCAGCACTGGCAGAAGCACCTGGAAGCTTATCTGGGCAGCCGTGAGTGCCTGCGCGGCATCATCCTGATGATGGACGTGCGCCACCCCATGACCGATTTCGACAAGATGATGCTCGACTGGGCCAAGGCCAGCGGCATGCCGATGCACATCCTGCTGACCAAGGCCGACAAGCTGACCCACGGCGCGGGCAAGAACACCTTGTTGAAGGTGCAATCGGAAATTCGCAAGGGCTGGGGCGACGGTGTCACCATCCAGCTGTTCTCGGCGCCCAAGCGCCTGGGCGTGGAAGAGGCCTATCGGGTGCTGGCGGGCTGGATGGAGCTGGAAGACAAGCCCGTGGCCTGAGGCCTGCAGCGCGGAGCATGGCCTGGGCTTCGCCCAGGCTCAGGCCAAATTGCGGGCAAAAAAAACCCCGGACTTCGTATGGGGAGGGGGAAGTTCGGGGTCCAAGTCCGGACCGCTAGGGCGGGGTCCAGATATCTGCCAACACTTAACACAACATAGGAGCATCGAAAGGCTTCAACAGCCATTCAGTTACTCTGAGTTCCGCTTCACTGGTTTAGTTCCGAAGCCCTGAAAACTATTTGCGATAGTTTCATGAAAGCCCAGCCCCGCGCGCGCCAGCGCTGCCAGGATCCGCGTCACCACGTCGCAGATCCTACACAGCTTTTACGGCTCAATCAGTGAGCTTCGTCCCAGTTCGCACCAATTCCTGCTTCTACCAGCAGCGGCACATCCAGCTGCGCCGCCTTGCTCATGTGCTGGCGAATTTCATCTTTGACCTGTTCAACCAGATCCTCGCGCACCTCAAGCACCAGTTCGTCGTGAACCTGCAGGATCACCCGCGCGTCCAGGCCGCTCTCGCTCAGCCAGTTATCCACGTTGACCATGGCGCGCTTGATGATGTCGGCGGCGGTACCCTGCATAGGCGCGTTGATGGCCGTACGCTCGGCGCCTTTGCGCAGGGCCGGGTTCTTGGCATTGATGTCTGGCAGGTAGAGGCGGCGGCCAAACAGGGTTTCGACGAAACCTTGCTCGGCAGCCTGGGTACGGGTGCGCTCCATGTAGGCCAGCACCCCGGGGTAGCGGGCGAAGTAGCGGTCGATATAGTCCTGCGACTGCTTGCGGTCGACGCCGATCTGCTTGGCCAGGCCAAATGCGCTCATGCCGTAGATCAGGCCGAAGTTGATGGCCTTGGCTTTGCGACGCTGATCGACGGTGACGTTTTCCAGGGCTACACCAAAGACCTCCGCCGCCGTGGCACGGTGCACGTCCAGGTCGTTGCGGAAGGCGTGCAGCAAGCCTTCGTCCTTGGCCAGGTGGGCCATGATGCGCAACTCGATCTGCGAGTAGTCGGCCGCCAGCAGCTTGTAGCCTGGGCTGGCGATGAACGCTTGGCGGATTCGGCGGCCCTCGGCGGTACGGATCGGGATGTTCTGCAGGTTCGGGTCGCTGGACGACAGCCGGCCAGTCGCCGCCACCGCTTGCTGGTAAGAGGTGTGAATACGCCCGGTACGCGGGTTGATCTGCCCCGGCAGCTTGTCGGTGTAAGTGCTCTTGAGCTTGCTCAGGCTGCGGTACTGCATCAGTACTTCAGGCAGTGGGTAACCCAGCTCCGCCAGCTCGTCGAGCACCGCTTCGGCCGTAGACGGCTGGCCTTTGGCGGTCTTGCTCAGCACCGGCATGCCCAGCTTGTCGTACAGGATCGCCCCCAGTTGCTTGGGCGAGCCCAGGTTGAACTCCTCGCCCGCCAGCTCGTAGGCGCGCCGTTCCAGTTCGGCCATTTTCTCACCCAGCTCACCGCTCTGGACGTGCAGCAGGGCTGCATCGACCAGTGCGCCCTGGCGTTCGATCTTGGCCAGTACCGGCACCAGCGGCATCTCGATGTCCATCAGCACCGGCTGCAGGCTTGGGGTCTGGGCCAGGCGGGCCTGCAACGCATGGTGCAGGCGCAGGGTGATGTCGGCGTCTTCGGCAGCGTAGGGGCCGGCCTTGTCCAGGTCGATCTGGTTGAACGTCAGCTGCTTGGCGCCCTTGCCGGCGATATCCTCGAAGGCGATGGTAGTGTGGTCCAGGTACCTTTGCGCCAGGCTGTCCATGTCATGCCGGGTGGCCGTGGAGTTCAGCACGTAGGACTCGAGCATGGTGTCATAGGCAACACCGCGCATGGCGATGGCGGGCGAGCCGTTGGCGAGGATGTTGATATCGTATTTGGCATTCTGCCCGACCTTGGCCTTGGCCGGGTCTTCCAGCAGGGGCTTCAAGGCCAGCAGCACGGCGTCGCGGTCCAGCTGGGCCGGCGCGCCCTCGTAGTCGTGGGCCAGCGGAACGTAGGCCGCTTCATGGGGCGCCACCGCGAACGACAGGCCGACCAATTGGGCCTTCTGGGCGTCCAGGCCGGTGGTTTCGGTGTCGAACGCGAACAGCGGCGCCTGGCGCAGCTTCTCCAGCCAGGCATCGAAGCGTGCCTGGTCGAGGATGGTTTCGTACTTCGGCTCGACCTTGGCCACCGGCTCCGCGACCGGCGCAACGTCATCACCCACCCTGGCAGCCTCCCGCTGCACGTCGGCAACCCAGCTCTTGAACTCCATCTCGGTGTACAGCGCCAGCAGCGCATCGCGGTCAGGCTCGCCGCATACCAGCGCCTCGACCTCGACATCCAGCGGCACGTCGACCTTGATGGTAGCCAGCTCATACGACAGGAAGGCCGCGTCGCGGTGCTCTTCCAGCTTGGCCGGCAGGGTCTTGGCACCGCGAATGGCCAGTGCCGGCACCTTGTCGAGGTTGGCGTACAGGTCGCTGAGGCCGCCACCAATACCGGTCAGCAGGCCCACGGCGGTTTTCTCGCCCACACCGGGCACACCGGGGATGTTGTCGACCTTGTCGCCCATCAGGGCCAGGAAGTCGATGATGTGCTCCGGGCCGACGCCAAACTTCTCATGCACGCCCGCCACGTCCAGCACGCTACCGGTCATGGTGTTGACCAAGGTAATGTGGCCATCCACCAGCTGCGCCATGTCCTTGTCACCGGTCGAAATGATGACCGGGCGGCCCAACGCGGCGCTGCTGCGCGCCAGGGTGCCGATCACGTCGTCGGCCTCGACCCCTTCGACGCACAGCAGCGGGTAGCCAAGGGCCTTGACGCTGGCGTGCAGCGGCTCGATCTGCACCCGCAGGTCGTCGGGCATGCTCGGCCGGTTGGCCTTGTATTCGGCGAACATGGCGTCACGGAACGTGCCACCCTTGGCGTCGAACACCACGGCAAAGAGGCTGTCCGGGTATTGCTTGCGCAGGCTCTTGAGCATGTTCAGCACACCCTTCACCGCACCGGTCGGCATGCCCTTGGACGTGGTCAGCGGCGGCAGCGCGTGAAAGGCGCGGTACAGGTAGGAGGAACCGTCCACCAGGACGAGGGGCGCTTGGCTCATGAGCAGAATCAACCTTTTCGACGGGTCCGGCGCTAGAATAGCCAGAATCATTGACGACAAAGGGACTAGGTTATCATGCGTACACTCAATCGCCTGTTACTGCTCGGCCTGTTGGCAACCACGCCGGTCGTCACCCTGGCGGCGGAAGACGCCCCCTCGGCCGATCCCGAGGTGACCATTCGCACGGAAGGCGACAAGACCATCCAGGAATACCGGCAGAACGGCTTCCTGTATGCGATCAAGATCACACCGAAAAACGGCAAGCCTTATTTCCTGGTACGCGCCGATGGCACCGATGCCAACTTCATTCGATCCGACCAGCCGGACATGCTGATTCCGTCCTGGAAGATCTTCGAGTGGTAATCTGACGCGCACCGTTCACATCAACCCGGCACTTCCCGGCGGAAGTGCCCGTATGGGCAATTTTTCATCATGTCAGTCTTCACCCCCGTGACCCGGCCTGAGCTGGAAACCTTTCTGGCACCGTACGCGCTGGGCCGCCTGCTCGACTTCCAGGGCATAGCCGCCGGCACCGAGAACAGCAATTTCTTCGTCAGCCTCGAACAGGGGGAGTTCGTGCTGACGTTGATCGAACGCGGGCCCAGCGAGGACATGCCGTTCTTCATCGAGCTGCTCGACACCCTGCACGCTGCCGACATGCCGGTGCCCTATGCCGTTCGTGACCGCGACGGCAACGGCCTGCGCGAGCTGTGCGGCAAGCCGGCGCTGCTGCAGCCAAGGCTGTCAGGCAAGCACATCAAGGCGCCCAACGCGCAGCACTGCGCCCAGGTGGGTGAGCTGCTGGCGCATATACACCTGGCTACCCGCGGCCGCATCATCGAGCGCCGCACCGACCGTGGCCTGGACTGGATGCTGGCTTCAGGCGCCGAGCTGCTGCCACGCCTGACTGCCGAGCAAGCCGCGCTGCTGCAACCGGCCCTGAACGAAATCAACGCGCACAAGGCGCAGATCCTGGCGCTGCCGCGGGCCAACCTGCATGCCGACCTGTTCCGCGACAACGTGATGTTCGAGGGCACCCACCTGACTGGCGTGATCGACTTCTACAACGCCTGCTCCGGGCCGATGCTGTATGACATCGCCATCACCGTGAACGATTGGTGCCTGGATGAGCAGGGCGCAATCGACATGCCGCGTGCCCAGGCGCTGCTGGCGGCCTATGCCGCACTGCGGCCGTTCACCGCTGCCGAGGCCGAGCTGTGGCCTGAGATGTTGCGGGTAGGCTGCGTGCGCTTCTGGCTGTCGCGGCTGATTGCGGCAGAATCGTTTGCCGGGATGGATGTGATGATCCATGACCCGAGCGAGTTCGAAGTGCGTTTGGCACAGCGCCAGCAGGTGGCTTTGCACCTGCCATTTGCCCTCTAGCCCTTTTCAGCCTCTTCGCGGGCACCTGTGGGAGCGGGCGTGCCCGCGAAGAGGCCGGAACAGGCTTACAACTGCTCCAGGCACCCAGCCAAGTCGGCACCCAGCTTCTCCAGCAAGCGCTCATAGCCCTTGCCATCCACAGGGTCAGTACCACCCAGCGCATCCAGCTCGGCCAGACGCACCGGCAGGCCGGCAGTCAGGGTCTCGGCCAGGCGCGGGCGCAGTGGCGGTTCGCTGAACACGCAGGTCTTGCCCACTTCCTGCAGGCGCTTGCGCATCGCCGCAACGTGCTGCGCTCCCGGCTGCACCTCCGAGGCCACGCTGAACACGCCAGTGTGCTTCAGGCCATATTCCGCCTCGAAGTAGTCGAACGCCTCGTGGAACACGAAGTACGGCTTGCCAGCGATACCCGCCACCCGCGCTTTGATTCGCTCATCCAGCGCATCCATACGGTCTGAAAAGACCTTCAGGTTGTGCTGGTAGCGCGCCGCGTTGGCGGGATCGGCCTGGGCCAGGTCCGCAGCCATTTTCCCCGCGATTACCCGCGCGTTGACCGACGATAGCCACAGGTGCGCATCCAGGCTACCTGGGCGGTGGTCATGGTCATGCTCATCGTGGTCCGCTTCCTCATGGGAATGGCTGTCTTCGCCAAAATGGCGCAGCTTCATGCCTGGCAGCGACTGCACGGCCACGGTTGCCTTGCTGCGACTGCCCAATACGCGTGGCAGGAAGCTCTCCATGTCCGGGCCGATCCAGTACAGCAGGTCGGCATCGCCCACCCGCCGTACGTCGGATGGGCGCAGGGCATAGTGGTGCGGCGAAGCACCTGGCGGCAGCAATACCTCAGGGCTGCCAACACCCTCCTGCACGGCAGCGGCAATCTGTTGCAGCGGCTTGATGCTGGTCAGCACACGGACATCGGCCTGGGCCGAACAGGCGATGAATGCGACAAAAAGGACTAGAAATCTGGACACGGTGAATACTCGAGTCGTGAGAAACGGGTAACATAATAACGTCTCCATACAGAATCGTCGCTGCCCATGTCCATCACGCCGCTGGCCAACCGTCCCCATGATCACTCCCATTGCGTGCATAGCGCACTGGCTGAAGCTGATGCCTTGTGCACCCGCCAGGGCCTGCGCCTGACCGCGCTGCGCCGCCGGGTGCTGGAGCTGGTATGGCAAAGCCACAAGCCGCTGGGTGCCTACGACATCCTTGCCGTGCTCAGCGAGCAGGACGGCCGCCGCGCTGCACCGCCCACGGTGTACCGCGCACTGGACTTCCTGCTGGAAAACGGCCTGGTGCACCGCATTGCCTCGCTCAACGCGTTCATCGGCTGCAGCCACCCCGAGCACGTGCATCAAGGCCAGTTCCTGATCTGCCGTGCATGCCACGTCGCCATCGAGTTGGAGCAACACAGCATCAGCGAGGCCATCATCGACAGCGCCAAGGGCGTGGGCTTCACGGTCGAGACCCAAACCGTGGAAGTGGTCGGCCTGTGCGGCAATTGCCGGAGCGCGGCATGAGCGATGCCCTGATCCGCCTGGAACAGGTGGGCGTCAGCTATGGCGGCGAGGCGGTGCTCGACAGCATCGACCTGTCGGTGGCGCCCCGCCAGATCGTCACCCTGATAGGCCCCAATGGCGCGGGCAAGACCACCTTGGTGCGCGCCGTGCTCGGGCTGCTCAAGCCGCACCGCGGCACGGTATGGCGCAAGCCCAGGCTGCGTATCGGCTACATGCCGCAAAAAATCCAGGTCGATGCCACCCTGCCGCTTTCCGTGCTGCGTTTCCTGCGCCTGGTGCCGGGGGTAGACCGGGCAGCAGCCGTATCGGCCCTTCAGGAAGTGGGCGCCGAACAGGTTATCGACAGCCCGATCCAGACCATCTCCGGTGGCGAGATGCAGCGTGTCCTGCTGGCGCGTGCCTTGTTGCGTGCGCCGCAGTTGCTGGTACTCGACGAGCCGGTGCAAGGGGTGGATGTGGTCGGCCAGACCGAGCTGTACAACCTCATCACCCGGCTGCGCGACCGCCATGGTTGCGGCGTGTTGATGGTGTCGCACGACCTGCACCTGGTCATGAGCGCCACCGACCAGGTGGTGTGCCTGAACCGCCATGTCTGCTGCTCGGGTCACCCGGAACAGGTCAGCAACGACCCAGCCTTTGTCGAACTGTTCGGGCAGAACGCACCTAGCCTGGCTGTTTATCACCACCATCACGACCACAGCCACGACCTGCATGGCTCGGTGGTCGCCCCCGGCCCCCACGTTCACGGAGAGCACTGCAAGCATGGCTGATTTTCTTCTTTACGCCTTGCTTGCAGGCCTGTCCCTGGCCGTTGTCGCGGGCCCGCTCGGCTCTTTCGTGGTATGGCGGCGCATGGCGTATTTCGGCGACACCCTGTCCCATGCCGCATTGCTGGGCGTGGCCATGGGTTTCGCCCTGGATGTAAGCCCGGCCCTGGCCGTCACCGTTGGCTGCCTGTTGCTGGCGGTGCTGCTGGTGACCTTGCAGCAACGCCAGCCGCTGGCCTCCGACACCCTGCTCGGCATCCTCGCCCCCAGCACCTTGTCACTGGGCCTGGTGGTGCTCAGCTTCATGCACGATGTGCGTATCGACCTGATGGCCTACCTGTTCGGCGACCTGCTGGCCATCAGCACCACCGACCTGGCCTGGATCCTCGGCGGCAGTGCGCTGGTGCTGCTGTTGCTGGGCGTGCTCTGGCGGCCGCTGTTGGCGGTTACCGTGCATGAGGAACTGGCCATGGTCGAAGGCCTCCCCGTAGCCGGCCTGCGCCTGGCGCTGATGCTGCTGATCGCAGTGGTGATCGCCGTGGCCATGAAGATCGTCGGCGTGCTGCTGATCACCTCGCTGTTGATCATCCCCGCTGCGGCGGCGCAGCGCCACGCCCGCTCGCCCGAGCAGATGGCGCTGGGTGCCAGCCTGCTGGGCATCACCGCGGTCTGCGGTGGCCTGGCCATGTCCTGGTTCAAGGACACCCCCGCCGGGCCGTCGATCGTGGTCTGTGCAGCGGTGCTATTCTTGCTGAGCCTGGCCCTGCCAAAGCGCTGATTACAAGGCGTGCTCAGGCACGCCTTGCAACCTTTTCCCGGGTAAAGGGTCTGTAAGACCTGTTTTCGAGCGTGCGCACCTGGGTGTAGACTTGCTCGCTTTTTGCGCAAATAGAGAATCGCAGGAATGAAGCCGTTCGCCTCCCGTTATCTGCTTGTTGCCGCGTTTTCACTGTTCCTGGCTGCCTGTTCCAGTGCGCCGGTGGAACAGGCCACCGCACCTGCCCAAGCCGATGCCTGGCAGCAGTTGCAACAAAACATCGCCAGCAACGAGCTGGCCACCGCCGAAGACCAGCTGGCTGCCCTGCAGGCCCAGGCGCCCGACGACGCACGCCTGGAGCAATACCAGCGCCAACTGGCCGAAGCCTACCTGCAGCGTAGCCAGATCGTGCTGCAAAAAGGCGACGTGAATGCCGCTGCAACGGCCTTGGCCCGTGCCCGGGCGCTGATGCCGCAAGCCCCTGCGGTGACCGGGGGCGACGCCGTGAGCCAGGCGCGCAAGGCCGAGCTGGCCAAAGCCGAAGCGGCGCTGAAGGCCGCCGAGGCCAAGCCCAAGGCGCTGATCATCGACCCGACCGCACCCAGCACCGTGGTGGCCCTGAAAACCACCGACAGCCGCGCCATGCGCCGCCAACTGGATGACATTGCGGCAGACGTGGTGAGCTACGACTGTGAAGTGGTGTTCCAGGTGCCGCGCACCCACGACGCGCCCTGGCTGAAAACCTTGCTGGAGAAGCGCGTGCGCAAGATCGACAGCGGGTTTGAGCTGAAGCAGAAGCATGAAATTCAGCGCTCGCTGCCGGCGCAGGTGGTTCTGGTGCCGCATCAGCGCTGAAAACGCTGGGGCGCTGGGGCTGCTTTGCAGCCCTTCGCGGGCACGCCCGCTCCCACAGGGGATCGCGCATTTCTTGAGTTCAGCGCCAAACGTGTGGGAGCGGGCGTGCCCGCGAAGGGCCGCAAAGCGGCCCCAAATTACTTAATGGGCTGGTATTAGGCCGGCACAGCCTCCGCAGCAGCCTCCCGCTCCCAAACCCGATGCCCTTCTACCGCCTTGACGAAGGCATCCATCACTTTCTGGTCATCCCCCACCAGCAGGCCCTTGTCCTCTTTAAGCCCCAGGCCGCTAACCAGGTCTTTGGTAAGCACCATAGCCTTGAGGTGCTTATAGCCTTCCAGCAGGAAGTGCTTGGCCAAGCCGCTGGCCGCCAGCGCATCGGTAGAGGCCTTGCCCGCCGGCACCACAACCCCGTCGAACATGACCGACGGCATACCTTCCATCGACGCATCCACCGGTAGCTGTTTGCCGTCGGCCGCCTTCACCGGCGCCGACGTCGGCCCCAGCAGCATGGGCCGTGCACTGTGGGCCTCCAGCGCTTTCACCAGCTTGTCGACACTGGCCGCGTCCACGCCATCGGCCACCAGCACTGCAATCTTGCGGCCTTTGATGCCTACCGAACCAGGGTGGTTCATTTGGCTCAACGCCTTGGATTGCGCCAGCTTGCTGCCTTTCACCTGGACCGTACCCTGCTTGGGTGCGGGCAGCCCCAGATTAGCCGCGACAGCCGCCGCCAGTTTCAGGTCGATATTGGCAAGAATCTCATTCACTTCCCGCTGGCGAATGCTTTCACGCTCCACCTTGCCCAGCTCGAAGCTGTAGGCCTTGATGATGTGCTGTTGCTCGGTAGGGCTCATGCTCTGGAAGAACAGCCGCGCCTGCGAGAAGTGGTCGCCAAACGAATCGCTGCGCTGGCGGATCTTGTGCGCATCGATGCGCTCTTGGTAGCTCTCGAAGCCGCCATCCTGCGCAGCAGGTGGGGTTTCCTTCGGCCAGCCGCCATCGATGGAGTTGGGCTCATACGAAGCACGGCCCTTGTCGATGGTCATGCGGTGCATGGCGTCGCGCTGGCCACTGTGATTGGGCGCCACCGGCCGGTTGATCGGGATTTCATGGAAATTCGGCCCACCCAGGCGGCTGATCTGCGTATCGGTGTACGAGAACAGCCGGCCCTGCAGCAGCGGATCGTTGGTGAAGTCGATACCGGGCACGATATGGCCCGGGCAGAACGCCACCTGCTCGGTTTCGGCGAAGAAGTTGTCCGGGTTGCGGTTGAGCACCATCTTGCCCAGCAGCGTCACGGGCACCAACTCTTCAGGGATGAGCTTGGTAGGGTCGAGCAGGTCGAAGTCGAACTTGTGCTCGTCTGCCTCGGGCACGATCTGCACGCCCAACTCCCACTCTGGGTAGTCACCGGTCTCGATAGCTTCCCACAGGTCGCGGCGGTGGTAGTCGGTGTCTTTGCCGGCCAGTTTCTGCGCTTCGTCCCACAGCACCGAATGCACGCCCTGGCGCGGTTTCCAGTGGAACTTGACGAAGCTGGCCACGCCTTCGGCGTTGATCAGGCGGAAGGTGTGTACACCAAAGCCTTCCATCATGCGCAGGCTACGGGGGATGGCGCGGTCGGACATCGCCCAGATCACCATGTGCGCCGATTCGGGCACCAGCGAAACGAAATCCCAGAACGTGTCATGGGCCGAGCCACCGGTCGGCATTTCGTTGTGCGGCTCAGGCTTCACGGCATGCACGAAATCCGGGAACTTGATCGCGTCCTGGATGAAGAAAACCGGCATGTTGTTGCCAACCAAGTCGAAATTGCCTTCATCGGTGTAGAACTTCACGGCAAAGCCGCGCACATCACGCACCGTGTCACCCGAGCCGCGTGGCCCCTGCACAGTGGAAAAGCGCACGAACACCGGGGTGATCTTTTCCGGGTCCTGCAGGAAACCCGCCTTGGTCAGTTCGGCATGGCAGCCATAGCTCTGAAAATACCCGTGCGCCCCGGTACCGCGGGCGTGCACGATACGCTCCGGGATACGCTCATGGTCGAAATGGGTGATCTTCTCGCGCATGATGAAGTCTTCAAGCAGCGAAGGCCCGCGGGCACCCGCCTTCAGGCTGTTCTGGTTGTCGGCGATCTTCACCCCTTGGTTGGTGCGCAACGCCTGGCCGGTAGCATCGCTACGGAACGGCTCCAGGCTCTGCAGCTTGGCATTGGTGTTGGCCCGGTCGGGGGTCTGGGTGCCGGCGGCCTCACTGTGCTTGGGCGCGTCCGTTTTCTTGCTGGGCATGGGTCGGCTCTCCTCGTCAGTCTTCAGGCATGCCCGTTCGGGCTTGTTCTGGTAGTGACTGGAGGGGAGCGGCGAGCGTTCAATCAGGTTTACCGATTGTCGCCATATACCCGAAGGATTGGTGCCTGACGAAATAAATGCTAAGAACAGCCAGGGGAAAAGGCTAAAATGCGCCACCCCAGCTAACCGCTGACCCAAATTCCATGCGCCCCACAAGGTTCGCTACGTGATCGAGTTCCAACAGGTACACAAGACCTACCGCGTTGCCGGTAGGGAAATCCCCGCATTGAATCCGACCAGCCTGACCATCGAAGATGGCCAGGTGTTCGGCCTTATCGGCCACTCCGGCGCCGGCAAGAGCACCATGCTGCGTTTGATCAACCGCCTTGAAGAGCCTTCCGGCGGCAAGATCATCGTCGATGGCGAAGACGTTACCGCGTTCAACGCCAGCCAGCTGCGCGGCTTCCGCCAGCAGGTCGGGATGATTTTCCAGCACTTCAACCTGCTGGCTTCCAAAACCGTCGCCGACAACGTGGCACTGCCACTGACCCTGGCCGGCGAGCTGTCGCGCAGCGAAATCGACAAGCGCGTCACCGAACTGCTGGCCCGCGTCGGGCTCTCGGACCACGCCAAAAAGTACCCGGCGCAGTTGTCGGGTGGCCAGAAGCAGCGCGTCGGTATCGCCCGCGCCCTGTCTACCAACCCCAAGATCCTGCTGTGCGACGAGGCCACCAGCGCCCTCGACCCGCAAACCACGGCTTCGGTCCTGCAATTGCTCGCCGAAATCAACCGTGAGCTGAAGCTGACCATCGTGCTGATCACCCACGAAATGGACGTGATCCGCCGGGTCTGCGACCGCGTGGCGGTGATGGATGCAGGGCAGATCGTCGAGCAGGGCTCGGTGGCCGAGGTATTCCTGCACCCGCAGCACGCCACCACCAAGCGCTTCGTCCAGGAAGACGAGCAGGTCGACGAAGGCGAGCAACGCGACGATTTCGCCCACGTCCCGGGCCGCATCGTGCGCCTGACCTTCCAGGGCGATGCCACCTACGCACCGCTGCTGGGCACCGTGGCCCGTGAAACCGGTGTGGACTACAGCATCCTTGCCGGGCGTATCGACCGCATCAAGGATATCCCCTATGGCCAGCTCACCCTCGCCCTGATCGGCGGTGACATGGAAGCGGCGTTCGCCCACTTCAAGGCAGCTGACGTACATATGGAGGTACTGCGTTGATGGACGCCCTGAATTTCTTTGCCAACGTCGACTGGGCCGAAATCTGGCTGGCCACCGTCGATACCATGATCATGCTGTTCGGCTCGCTGTTCTTCACCGTGCTGCTCGGCTTGCCCTTGGGCGTGCTGCTGTTCCTCTGCGGCCCGAAGCAGATGTTCGAACAGAAGGGCGTGTATGCGCTGCTGTCGCTGGTGGTGAACATTCTGCGCTCGCTGCCGTTCATCATCCTGCTGATCGTGATGATCCCGATCACGGTGCTGATCACCGGCACCTCGCTGGGTGTCGCCGGCGCCATTCCACCGTTGGTGGTGGGTGCCACGCCGTTCTTCGCGCGGCTGGTGGAAACTGCCCTGCGGGAAGTGGACCGCGGCATCATCGAGGCGACCCAGTCGATGGGCGCCACCACCCGCCAGATCATCACCAGCGCGCTGCTGCCTGAGGCCCGTCCGGGTATCTTCGCGGCCATCACCGTCACCGCCATCACCCTGGTTTCGTACACCGCCATGGCCGGTGTAGTCGGTGCCGGTGGCCTCGGCGACCTGGCGATCCGCTTCGGTTACCAGCGTTTCCAGACCGACGTGATGGTGGTCACCGTGGTACTGCTGCTGGTGCTGGTGCAAGTGCTGCAAAGCGTGGGCGACAAACTGGTCGTACATTTTTCCCGTAAGTAACCCCAATGGGGTCGGCCTGGCCGACCCGTTCGGGGGCCGTCGCGGCCCTCACAAGGAGTGATCAATGAAGAAGCTGCTTGCTGTTGTCGCCGCTGTCGCGGCCTTCTCGGCCAATGCTGCCGAAACCCTGACCGTCGCCGCTACCCCGGTGCCACACGCCGAAATCCTCAACTTCGTCAAACCGGCGCTGGCCAAAGAGGGCGTGGAACTGAAGGTCAAGGAGTTCACCGACTACATTCAGCCGAACGTGCAGGTGGCGGAAAAGCGCCTGGACGCCAACTTCTTCCAGCACCAGCCGTACCTGGATGAATTCAACAAGGCCAAGGGCACCGACCTGGTGAGCGTGGTAGGCGTGCACATCGAGCCGCTGGGCGTGTACTCGACCAAGATCAAGAAGCTGGACGAACTGCCTTCCGGGGCTACCGTGGTCATCCCGAATGATGCCACCAACGGCGGCCGCGCCCTGTTGCTGCTGGACAAGGCCGGCGTGATCAAGCTCAAGGACAACAAGAACATCCTGTCGACCGTGAAGGACGTTGCCGAGAACCCGAAGAACATCAAGTTCCGTGAACTGGAAGCCGCCACCATCCCGCGTGTGCTGACCCAGGTGGACGCGGCGCTGATCAACACCAACTACGCGCTGGAAGCCAAGCTGAACCCCGAGAAAGATGCCCTGGCCATCGAAGGCAGCGATTCGCCCTATGTGAACATCCTGGTTGCCCGCCCGGACAACAAGGACTCGGACGCGATGAAAAAGCTGGCAACGGCGCTGCACTCGCCTGAGGTGAAGCAGTTCATTACCGAGAAGTACAAAGGCGCTGTGGTTCCGGCTTTTTAAGCCTCGCAATCGCGCTGGCTTCTTCGCGGGCACGCCCGCTCCCACAGGGACATCGCTAGCCTCAGGCCTTGTGATATCCCTGTGGGAGCGGGCGTGCCCGCGAAGCTTTCAATGCCCCATCAATCCCGTTTGACCAACCCAGGCAACTGCGCCACCAGCTTCTGGTTGTTGAACGGCGCCCGAATGAACCCACGCTGACGCCCGTCCGGCCCGACCACCGCCAGGTTGCCGCTGTGGTCCACGGTGTAGCCCGGCTTGCTGGTATCTGCCGGAATGAATGGAATGCTCAGGGCATTGGCCAGCTTCTGGGTATCTTCGATCGACCCCGCCACCCCAATGAAGTCCTTGTCGAAATAAGCCAGGTACTGCTTCAGCTGGTTCGGCGTGTCGCGGTTCGGGTCGACGCTCACCAACACCACCTGCAACCGGTCGACAGCATCTTTGGGCAGCTCGCTCTTCACCTGGCGCAATTGGGCCAGGGTGGTCGGGCAGATGTCCGGGCAGTAGGTGTAGCCGAAGAACAGCAGCGACCACTTGCCTTTCAGTTCATCCAGGTGCACCGGCTGGCCATCCTGGTTGGTCATGGTCACATCTGCCACGGCGCGGCTTTGCGGCAACAGGATGATACCGGCATCGATCAGCTCGGCAGGGTTGGGCTGGTCGCGACCCTTGAGCACTTTGTTGACGGTGAGGCCCATGATCAGCGCGACCAGGGCAACGAGGACAAAGACGGTTTTCTGGGTTCGGGTCATAGGTTCAGCAACAGGTAGTGGTCGAGAAGCAACGCGATGAACAGCGCGAACAGGTACACGATAGAGTACTTGAAGGTGCCGATCGCTGCGTGCGGCCGGCTGCCACGGTACAACACCCAGGCCCATCGCAGGAAGCGCAGGCCCAGGGCCAGGGCACAGGCCAGGTACAGCGGGCCGCTCATGTGGATGGCGTAGGGCAACAGGCTCACCGCCAGCAATATCAGGGTGTACAGCAGGATGTGCAGCTTGGTGTAGCGCTCACCGTGGGTCACCGGCAGCATCGGAATGTCGGCCTTGGCGTATTCCTCCTTGCGGTGGATGGCCAGGGCCCAGAAGTGCGGTGGGGTCCAGGCGAAGATGATCAGCACCAGCAGCAACGGCTCGGCACTGACCTGGCCGCTGACTGCGACCCAGCCCAGAAGGGGTGGGGCAGCGCCGGCCAGGCCGCCAATCACGATATTCTGCGGCGTGGCACGCTTGAGAAAACCGGTGTAGAGCACTGCATAGCCAAGCAGCGAGGCCAGGGTCAGCCAGGCAGTGAGGGCATTGGTGAAAATCAGCAACAGGGCCATGCCCAGCAGCGCCAGCGCCAGGGCAAACAGCAACGCCGGCAAGGGCTCGACACGGCCTTGGGCCAGCGGCCGCTTGCGGGTACGCGCCATCAGCGCATCGATGCGCCGGTCGACCACATGGTTGACCACTGCCGCGCCACCCGCGCACAGGCCGATACCCAGGTTGCCGAACACCAACACACTCCAGCCCACCCCCGCACGGGTGGCAAGGAACATGCCCGCCAACGAGGTGATCAACATCAGCACGACCACCTTGGGCTTGGTCAACTCCAGGTAATCGCGCCAGCTGGCCCGCTGGGTGCTCAGAAGCGTCGCCACGACTCGTTCCTCATGTGATGGGAAATGCCAACGCCGGTCACTGGCCGCAAGCGCCAGCCTTGGCCGACACCCACGCGTACCTTGTCGACCACCCGAATGCGGTAGTTCACCAGCACCATGCACAGCAACAGCAAAGCCCCACCGGCGTTGTGCGCCACCGCTATGGCCAGCGGCAGGTGCAGCAGCACATTGCTGATGCCCAGGCCCACCTGCACGGCCAGCGCCAGCAACACCAGGCGCGCCAGGCCGCCAAGGCCACAGCGCTGCAGTTTCCAGCTGAGCATCAGCAGCACGCAGGTGACCACCAACGCACCCAGCCGGTGGCTGACATGGATGGCCGTGCGCGCATCACTGTCCAGCTGCCCCCCCAGGTAGTTGGGGCCAACGTGCTGGGTCAGGTGGAAACCATTGCTGAAGTCCGCCGCCGGCCACCACTGGCCATGGCAGGTGGGCAGGTCGATACAGGCAACCGCTGCGTAGTTGGCACTGACCCAGCCACCCAAGGCGATCTGCCCGATCACCACCAGCAAGGCCAGCGCAGCGACCCGCCGCAGGCTGAGCGGCAATTTGGGCAACGGCGCAAAGGCCCGCGAAAGCCGCAGGGTTAACAGGAACAGCAGGCTCAGCGTGGTAAAGCCGCCCAGCAAGTGGGCCGTGACGACCTGCGGCCAAAGCTTCAGGGTGACCGTCCACATGCCGAACGCCGCCTGGGCCAGCACCACACCCAGCAACAGCACAGGCAGGCGATAGGGTTGCCCGTCGCTGTGGTGCCGGCGCACTGCCTGCAAGGCGAGCAAGGCGATGACCACGGCAAGGCTGCCCGCGAAGTAACGATGAACCATTTCGGCCCAACCCTTGGCCGCCTCTACCGGGTGTTCGGGAAAGTGCAGTTCGGCATGGGCCAGCTGCGCTTCGCTTTTGGGCACGCTGATGAAACCGTAGCAACCGGGCCAGTCGGGGCAACCGAGGCCGGCGTGGGTCAGGCGGGTATAGGCACCGAGCAGGACGACCAGCAGTGCCAGCAGGGTGGCGCACACAGCAAGGCGGAATCCGGGTCTGGCCATGGCAGGCTCCTAGCCGATATTGGACAGCTTGAGCAGATGGCGCAGGTCATCCAGCACATGCTTGCCGTTGACCTTGGCGCCGTAGCGCAGCACCAGGTTGCCGTGCGGATCGACGATCCACAGCTGCGGGGCAACCTCGCCGACCTGCTTGAGGTAGCGCGGCGCATCCAGCGAGTAGCGTTGCAATTGCGGGTATTCGCGCCCGAGCAGGGCCTGGTAGTCGGCGCTCAGCGGCTGGGCGGCGGCCAGCGCATGGCTGGCCCGGCTGGCATCACGGCCCAGGCCGACCTGGATCTGCCGAGCCAGGTACACCAGCCGCTGGCATTCCTCGGCACAGGCCTGCGGCGCGCTGACCAGCAACTGCCAGCGCCCGTCCTCGCCGGCCACGCCCAGGTCGGCACGGCTCTCACCGTTGCCGATCATGGCGCCGTGGTAACTGCGGCCCTCCGGCACCCAGAAGTTGAGTTTGTACATGCTGGTGGCCAGGACCATCGGGCCCAGCACCACCAGAAGAATCAGCAACAGCTGCAAACGCCCGCGGGCTTTGGGTTTGCTACGTTCAGGCACGTCCAGTGGAGTGGCGGTGGCCATGGCTTTTCTCCTTGTTTTGGCGCCAGCCGAAATAGAGGTAGAGCAGCACCAGGGCGATCGCCAGGGCAAACCACTGCACGGCGTAACCCATGTGTTTTTCCGGCCCCATGGCCACGATGGGCCAGCCCAGGCGGTAGCTTGCCGGGCCAGGTTCCAGGCGCAGTTCGTGGGCGAACCCCTCACGCCCGAGCTGCGCCCACAGTTGCGCCGCGTCGATGGCGGTCAACAGGTGCGGCCACTGGCCGCCGACGGGGTCCGGGTGCAGCTGGAACGTGTTGCCGGGTACCACATACACCGAGGCGTCGAGGGCCAAGGCCTGGGCGGGGGTATCGAAGTGCACCGGTATGCGGCGGTCCGGCCAGGGAAGCCAGCCGCGATTGACCAGCAGCCACAGGCCGCTGGCCTGGTCGTGGAAGGGTTGCAGCAATTCGACACCGGCCTGACCGTCGCGCATGCGGTTGTCCAGCAGCACGCTGTGCTCGGCGTCGAAGCGGCCATACAGGTGCACGCGGCGCAAGGCGTTGTCTTCGTTGCCATTCAGCTGGCTGGTCGCCAGCGGCGCTTCGATACGTCGCTCGGCGTAGCTGGCCAGCAATGCGCGCTTTTCCTCGGCCCGGCCGAGTTGCCAGCAGCCAAGCGCGATCAGCCCCGGTAGCAGTGCAAGTACCACCAAGGTGGGTACCCAGCCTGGGCGAAACGGCCTCACGGGCGCCTCGCTATACTTATCCACATCACCGCATCCCCCGGGAGTAGCGCCATGCTCAAGGCCGCGATTGTCCTGATGCTGTTGGCCACGATCGCCAGTCTGTTCAGTGGCCTGGTGTTTCTGGTCAAAGATGATGAAAACTCGACCCGCCTGCTGAAAGCGCTGACGGTGCGGGTGACCCTGGCGGCGCTGACCATAGGGCTGGTCGCCTGGGGCTTCATCAGTGGTCAGCTCGTATCTCACGCCCCTTTCTGACGTTTTCACCTCGCCCTGTGGGAGCGGGCATGCCCGCGAATGCGATGTTGAATGCACCGGCGCATTCGCGGGCGCGCCCGCTCCCACAGGGTTCGCTAGTCACAGCACATACACAAAGATGAAAAGCCCCACCCACACCACATCCACGAAGTGCCAGTACCAGCTGGCCGCTTCGAAGCCGAAGTGTTTCTGCGGGTTGAAGTGGCCACGCAGAATACGCACGAACATCACAATGAGGATGATCGTGCCCAAGGTCACGTGCGCGCCGTGGAAACCCGTGAGCATGAAGAACGTAGCGCCATAGATGCCCGAGCCCAGCGTCAGCCCCAGCTTGGTATAGGCCTCGTGGTACTCGAAGGCCTGCAGCGCGATGAAGCTGATGCCCAACACGATGGTCAGCGCCATCCAGCCTTTCAGCGCCCCGCGGTGGTCGCGGCGCAACGCATGGTGGGCCAGGGTGATGGTCACGCTGGAGCTGACCAGCAACAGGGTATTGATCAGCGGCAGGTGCCACGGGTCGATCACTTCCTTGGGCGGCGGGAACAGCTTCGGGTCCGGCGTGTGCAACAGCGGCCAGGTGAACTCGAAGCCGGGCCAGAGCATATGGGCAACACCTTTGGCCCCTTCGCCACCCAGCCACGGCCCCGCCAGCACGCGCACGTAGAACAGCGCGCCGAAGAAGGCCAGGAAAAACATCACTTCCGAGAAGATGAACCAGCTCATGCCCCAGCGGAAAGAGCGGTCCAGCTGCGCGCTGTATAGCCCTGCACGGCTTTCCTTGACCACCGCCCCGAACCAGCCAAATAACATGTAGGCCAGAAACAGAGCACCCACGAAGAAAATCAACGGCCCGTGCGACTCCGGGTGCCCCGACTTCATGTCGTTGAACCAGGTACCCAGACCGAACACGCTGATGAACATGCCGAGGGTAGCGATGATCGGCCACTTGCTCTGCGCCGGAACATAGTAATGCTCATGACTTGCCATTGCTGTTCTCCTTCCCTTAACGGGCGCCCTGGACGGCCTGGGCCGCAACTTGAGCGACCGGCGGGTGGCGAGCGGTGATGTCGAACAAGGTGTAGGCCAGCGTCAGGTGCTTCACGCTGGCCGGCAGGTCGCGGTCGACGATGAAGCGCACCGGCATTTCGATGCGTTGGCCGGGTTGCAGCACCTGCTGCGTAAAGCAGAAGCACTCGGTCTTGTGGAAGTACGCCGCGGCTTCGGCGGGGGTAATGCTGGGTATCGCCTGGGCACTCATCGGCCGGTCGGTCGGGTTATGGGCAATGAAGATCATCTGGTTGACCGCACCGGGGTGGACCTCCAGCTGATCGGCGCTGGAGTAGAAGTCCCAGACCATGTCGCTGGCGTTGGTCGACATGAACTGCACCCGGACCGACCGCGAGGGGTCACTGACCTGGCTGCCCTCGTACTGCCCGCCGGTCTTGCCATTGATGCCGAAGGCCTTGCACATCACGTCGTAGATCGGCACCAGGGCAAAGCCGAAGGCGAACATCACCACCGTCAGCATCAGCAGGCGCGTTACCAGGCGCTTCAACGAAAGGCCTGTCATGGCGGCGCTCCTACTTCACTTCCGGCGGTGTCTGGAAGGTGTGGTAGGGCGCAGGCGAGGGGATGGACCACTCCAGGCCTTCAGCGCCGTCCCAGGGTTTGGCCGGCGCGGGGGCGCCGCCACGGATGCACTTGATGACGATGAACAGGAAGAAGATCTGCGTGGCACCGAACATGAACGCGCCGATCGAAGACACCATGTTGAAATCGGCGAACTGCAGGTTGTAATCAGGTATGCGCCGCGGCATACCGGCCAGCCCCACGAAATGCATGGGGAAGAAGGCCAGGTTCATGCCGACGAACGACAGCCAGAAATGCAGCCTGCCAAGGGTCTCGTCATACATGTGGCCGGTCCATTTCGGCAGCCAGTAGTAGGCCGAGGCGAAGATGCCAAAGATCGCCCCCGGCACCAGCACATAGTGGAAGTGCGCCACCACGAAGTAGGTGTCGTGGTACTGGAAGTCGGCCGGTGCAATCGCCAGCATCAGCCCACTGAAGCCGCCGATGGTAAACAGGATGACGAAGGCGATGGCGAACAGCATCGGGGTTTCGAAGGTCAACGAGCCTTCCCACATGGTGCTGACCCAGTTGAACACTTTCACGCCGGTGGGCACCGCAATCAGCATGGTGGCGTACATGAAGAACAGCTCGCCGACCACCGGAATACCGACCACGAACATGTGGTGCGCCCAAACGATGAACGACAGGAAGGCGATGGCCCCGGTGGCGTACACCATCGAGGTGTAGCCAAACAGGGGCTTGCGCGAAAATGCCGGGATGATCGAGCTGACCGCGCCAAAGGCGGGCAGGATCATGATGTACACCTCGGGGTGGCCGAAGAACCAGAACACATGCTGGAACAGCACCGGGTCACCACCGCCAGCCGCACTGAAGAAACTGGTGCCGAAGTGGATGTCCATCAACATCATGGTCACCACCCCTGCCAGCACCGGCATCACTGCAATCAGCAGGAACGCAGTGATCAACCAGGTCCAGACGAACAGTGGCATTTTCATCAAGGTCATGCCGGGGGCACGCAGGTTCAGGATGGTCGCGATCACGTTGATCGCCCCCATGATCGAGCTGACACCCATCAGGTGAATGGCGAAAATGAAGAAGGTGACGCTGGCCGGTGCATAGGTCGTCGACAGCGGGGCGTAGAAGGTCCAGCCGAAATTCGGCCCGCCACCGGGGCTGAACAAGGTTGAAACCAGCAGCAGGAACGCCGCCGGCAACAACCAGAAGCTGAAGTTGTTCATGCGCGGCAGGGCCATGTCCGGCGCGCCGATCATCAGCGGGATCATCCAGTTGGCCAAGCCGACGAAGGCCGGCATCACGGCGCCGAAGACCATGATCAACCCGTGCATGGTGGTCATCTGGTTGAAAAACGCCGGTTCTACGATCTGCAGCCCCGGCTGGAACAGCTCGGCGCGGATCACCATGGCGAACGAGCCACCCAACAGGAACATGAGGAAGGCGAACCACAGGTACAGGGTGCCGATATCCTTGTGGTTGGTGGTCAGCACCCAGCGCATCAGGCCCTTGGCCGGGCCGTGCGCATGGTCATGGCCGTGGGCGTGGTCGTCGATCACTGCACTCATGTCCTGTCTCCTGCAATCCACTGATTGCCGCGAGTAACCCGGTTCACTTGGCTTCTGCCTGCTTCAGCGCCAGCACGTCCTTCGGCGTGACCATGTCGCCCTTGTTGTTGCCCCAGGCGTTGCGTTCGTAGGTCACCACGGCAGCGATATCCACCTCCGACAGTTGCTTGCCGAAGGCGGCCATGGCGGTACCGGGTTTGCCGTGAAAAACGATGCTCAAGTGACCTTCCTTCGGCCCGGTAGCGATCTTCGAGCCTTTCAGCGCCGGGAACATCGGCGGCAGGCCCTGGCCTTCGGCCTGGTGACAGGCCACGCAGGTGGTGTGGTAGACCTTGTCGCCGCGCGCCACCAACTCGTCCAGGGTCCATTCCTTGCTGGTCAGCTCCTTGAGCTTGGCCGCCTCTGCCTTGCGCTCGCCAAGCCAGGTGTCGTAGTCGGCCTGGGACTTGACCTCGACTACAACGGGCATGAAACCGTGGTCCTTGCCGCACAACTCGGTACACTGGCCGCGGTAGATGCCTGGCTTCTCGATGCGCGTCCAGGCTTCGTTGACGAAGCCGGGAATGGCGTCGCGCTTGACCGCGAAGGCGGGCACCCACCATGAGTGAATTACATCGGCCGCCGTCACCAGGAAGCGCACCTTGGCACCCACCGGCAACACCAGCGGTTGGTCGACTTCCAGCAGGTAGTGCTCGTCTTTGGGCGCCTGGTTGTGAATCTGCTCGGCGGGGGTGGCCAGGTTGCTGAAGAACTCCACGTCCTGGCCCAGGTATTTGTAATGCCACTTCCACTGGTAGCCGGTGACCTGGATGTCGATATCCGACTCGCTGGCGTCATAGATGTCGATCAGGGTCTTGGTGGCCGGTATGGCCATGGCCACAAGGATCAGGAACGGGACCACGGTCCAGAGGATTTCCACCCAGGTATGCTCGTGGAAATGCGCGGCCTGCTGGCCGGTGGAGCGGCGGTGGATGACCATGGACCAGAACATCGCGCCGAACACCACGATGCCGATGACCACGCAGATCCAGAAGATGGTCATGTGCAGATCGAAGACGGCGTTGGAGACTTCCGTCGCCCCCGGGTGCATGTTCACGGTCCAGGCAGCGTTGGCCTGACCCAGAACCGACCACAACAGCAGGCCCATCCAGACAGGTGGATGTCGCATCATTGCGGGTTCCCCTTCTCGTTCTTGTTTTCCCGGAGGCGTGGCCTGCGGCAAGAGGGAACGGCGGTCAAGACTGCCTGGCTTCAACGACCGAGCCCCTGCTAAAAGCAGTCGGGCCTCATCAACGAATCACGTTCACCGGGAGTATAGACAGCGACCAATGCCGCGCAACGAAGGCAATGAAATGAACTTCACGAAACAGCTATATCCCCTGAAAACCGCAGGCTTGAGGGGGTATGGCCAAATAGTGGCCATGCTATATTCCAGGTAACGCAGAATGTGAAATCATCTATAACAAATTCGTCTTAGGTATGCCGTATACCGAGCTAATTTAGTGTCTTCCGTTTGAAACGTAATGTCCCTGGAGTTGTCATGAACATCGCTGCTGTACGCGAGCAGGTAAGCCAAGCCCATCAACATGAAGGCCAGACTGGCCAATTGAAACAGCGTCTCGAGCTGCAACTGCCCCACCTGCACCCCTCGATCCAACTGCCTGAGCAGGACGCACAGGGTACTTTGGCGCGCTTCGTCAGCGCCTACATCGAACAGGTTCCGGAACTGCTGGAGGCGGCCCATGAAGTCGCCCTTGAGGCCGGCATCGAGTCGCAGATCAAGCCTGTATTGAAAATTGCCGAGGCTTACTTCCTGCAGCCACCCGAGGTCATGAACGGGCATGTGGGGCTGGACTGCCTGCTAGATGAGGCGTACCTGGCGCACCGCCTGGTGGAGGAGGTGAATGACTTGTACATCCGTCACTTCCAGCAGCCGCTGATCCCGGTCGACACCACCGTCGCCAACCTGATTGCCCACCAGTTGATCGGCGAAGAATTTGCCAACCAGCTGGATGAAGTGGTGCACCACTCGGTGGATGAGATGCTCAATGACGCAAGCTTTGCGGCTGAGTCGGTGGAAGCCTACCGCGAGACGCTGACTAGCCCGGCAACCGGTGCGGCGTGGAAGCGCTGGCCGTGCCTGTCGCGTCAGCTGGGTGTCGAGCTGGGTCAGCCGACCTGATACTCCTGTGCCGGCCTCTTCGCGGGTTCACCCGCGAAAAGGCCAGTTCAGGCACTACAGAACTTCAACTTCAGGCCCCCACACCCGCCGTAGTCCGTAACCGCCCCTCGATTCGCCGCTTCAACCGCCGCTGTTCGATCAGCAACCGCGAGCCATTGGCAGCATTGCTGCGCCCCCAGTCCTCCAGCAATTCAAGGCACGAGTGGTCGATATAGCTCAGGTTACCCAGTGGCACATGCAACGTGGTGCCCACCGGCACGCCATCGAGCACCTGGGTCAATGCCGGTACCTTGAGGAAGGTCGCGGCGCCACTGAGCCGCAATTCCATGTGCCCAGGCTTTGCCAGATCGACCAGGTTGATCTTCAACCGTGCCGCCCTGAATGCCAGCTTCAGCAAGGTCAGGGCAAAGCCGAGCAACACGCCGGTCAGCAGGTCGGTAAAGATGATCGCCAGCGCCGTCGCCGCATAGGTGAACATCGGCATGCGGCCATAACGGCCCAACCCACGGAACGCCTTGAAGTCGACCAGCTTGATCCCCGTGAACACCAGCACACCTGCCAGGCTGGCTACCGGTATCTGCTGCAGCACACTGCTCAACGCCACCACGAAAGCCAGCAGCCACAAGCCATGGAAAATGGCCGAAGCGCGTGTTTGCGCACCTGCCTGCACGTTGGCCGAGCTACGTACGATCACCCCGGTCATCGGCAGTGCACCCAGCACCCCGCAGAGCATGTTGCCAATGCCCTGTGCGGACAGCTCACGGTCGAAGTCCGAACGCTGGCCACTGTGCATGCGGTCGACCGCAGCCGCTGACAGCAAAGTTTCGGCACTGGCAATGAATGCCAGGGCAAAGGCGGCGACGAGCAGGGCAGGGTCGGCCAATTGCATCAAGTCACCGGGGCGGAGCCAGTCGATGGCTTCGGACAAGTCAGCCGGTACTTCCACGCGGTTCACGGGCAAGGCCAACCACATGCTGATGATGGTCATGCTCGCCACACCCAGCAGGGCGCCTGGCACAAAGCGCAGGCGCTGCGGCCGCAAACGTTCCCAGCCCCACATGATGGCGATGGTGCCCAGGCCCAGCGCACCGGCTATCCAGCCAGCGCCGGCGCTTTCGTGCGGCATGGCCGCAGCGAGGGTCGCCGGGAACTGCACAAGGTTCTGCATACCCGATGGCTGCGGTGCGGTGTCGAACATCACATGCACCTGCGACAGCACGATCAACACGCCAATGCCTGCCAGCATGCCGTAGACCACCGCCGGCGCGGTGACGCGGAACCAGCAGCCCAGGCGCAGGCGCCCGGCCAGCAATTGCAGCAAACCGGCCAATAACAGGATCGGCCCGAGCATGGCCATGCCGTGCTGGCGTACCAGCTCGAAGACCAGCACCGCAAGGCCCGCCGCCGGACCACTGACTTGCAACGGCGAACCGGCAAGGAAGCCGACCACGACCCCGCCGATAATGCCGGTAATCAGGCCCTTGGCCGGCGGCATGCCCGAGGCGATGGCAATGCCCATGCACAAGGGCAGGGCCACCAGAAAGACCACCACCGAAGCCAGCAACTCACGCGGCAGGGCCGCTTTCAGCTGTGTAATGTTCACCATGTTTCTCCTTTCTCTAGTCGCACGGCCATTCCCCTGGCCATGGGCACGTTGGGTCCCCGACAAGCGCGCAGGCGCGGGCCGCCAGCGGGCTCGCCGGCAGGGCAGTCAGGGTATTCAGGGCAGCCGAAGGCCGCGCCACACCCCTACAGGGTGCAGCCGGCTATCAAGGTTCTAACGGCGGACGGGTCGCTTAGTAGCGGCCTCTCGGAGTGGCGCAAGGCACCGGTTGGCCTGCGGCCAGGGGCATGAAGCTGTCGCTGGCAGCGTCGTAGGCTTCGATCCTGCTGGTCTCGATGTCGTAGATCCAGCCATGGATGTACAGCTGACCCGCTGCAAGCCCCGAAGCCACCGAAGGGTGGGTGCGCAAGTGGTGCAGCTGGGCAATGACGTTCTCTTTGGTCAGCACTTGCATGCTTTCATGTTCGCTGCCGCACGAGCAGTTGTTCTCGACCACGGTGCGGGCCACTTCGGCGTGGCGCAGCCAGGCGCCAACGGTTGGCATCTTGGTCAGCGATTGCGGGTTGAGTACCGCACGCATCGCGCCACAGTCGGAGTGGCCGCAGATGATGATGTGGTGCACTTTAAGTGCCATCACCGCGTACTCGATAGCGCTGGAAACGCCACCGTTCATCTGGCCATAAGGCGGTACTACGTTACCTACGTTACGGGTCACGAACAGGTCGCCTGGCGAACTTTGCGTGATCAGTTCGGGCACGATGCGCGAGTCGGCGCAGGTAATGAACATGGCGCGCGGTGTTTGCGCAGTGGCGAGCTTCTTGAACAGCTCTTGCTGTTCAGGGAAGACGTCATGGTGAAAGCGCAGGAAACCGTCGACGATGTGCTTCAGGGCAGCATCGGCGCTTTCAGCGGGGACCTGGGGTACGACCTTGGATGGGTCCTTGACGGGCATGATTCATCCTCTTGACGGTGTGTAGGTAAATCCATTTTACCGGTTAAAGATTCTGGCTATGCAGGGTTTTAGATGACACGCACAGCCCATAGATCACAGTCGGTGTGGATTGGTTGCCTACGCTAACCGGGAAAACTTAACTGAAACTTAATTCGAGGGCTCTAGAACGGGCGTTCCAGATATAAAAGGCGGGATCTGAATAATAGCAAAAAAACATCAACTGCCAATATGTATTAGCGTAATTATTGGCTGACATTAGTGAGGCTTTCTGTAGGGCGTGTTTACCTTGGCTATCAGAACAGTGCCATCTGCTCGCCCGGCGGGGAAAAGGCCGAGCAATCCAGCACCTGTGACTCGCGCCCTTCGAACGCCAGGCGTTTCATCGCCTTGGCGAAACGCTGCGCCAGCAACTCGGCAAATACCCCCTCACCCCGCATGCGTGTGCCAAAGCGGCTGTCGTACAGCTCGCCATCGCGGCTCTGGCGGATCAGGCTCAGCACATGCGCAGCGCGCTGTGGGTAATGGTCGTGCAACCACTGCTCGAACAGCGACGCCACCTCCAGCGGCAGGCGCAGCAGCATGTACGCCGCGCTCTGCGCCCCGGCCGCCTTGGCCGCTTCCAACAGGCGCTCCAGTTCGCTGTCGTTGATCATCGGTATCATCGGCGAGCACAACACGCCGACCGGCACGCCTGCTTCGCGCAGCACACGAATGGCCCGCAACCTTGCCCCTGGCGCTGCCGCCCGGGGCTCGAGCACCCGCTTGAGGTCATCGTCCAGCGTAGTCAGGCTGATCATCACCCGCACCAGGCGCTGGCGGGCCATGTCGGCGAGCAGGTCGAGGTCGCGCAGCACCAGGGCCCCTTTGGTGACGATGGTCACCGGGTGGCGAAAACGCAGCAGTACCTCAAGCAGGCGCCGAGTCAGCAGTTGCTCGCGCTCGATGGGCTGGTAAGGGTCAGTGTTGGAGCCCAGGTTGATCGGTGCACACTTATACCCAGGTTTGCTCAACTGCTGCACCAGTACCTCGGCGGCGTTGGTCTTGGCGATCAGCTTGGTTTCGAAGTCCAGGCCTGGGGACAGATCCCAGTAGGCATGGGACGGGCGGGCATAGCAGTAGATACAGCCATGCTCGCAACCGCGGTAGGGGTTGATCGAGCGGTCGAAGGGCAGGTCAGGGGAAGTATTGCGCGCGATGATGGTCTTGGCGGTTTCAGCCCTGACCTCGGTGCCTTGGGTAACGGGCACCTCCTGATTCCAGCCATCGTCTTCGAGCACCGACTGGCGTGGTGCAAAACGATTGTGTGGGTTATGGCGGGTACCACGACCGCGAACAGGATCCATGCTGTTAGCCCCTTACTGGTTATGCATACAGTATATTACCAGCAGCGCCTTCACCCTTGTTGTCAGGGAGACAAGTGGCGCCTTGCATACGGCTCCAGCGACATGGGCCTGCCGGCAAATGCGTTGAACGACGCCGTCATCCGGCGCATTCCGCCCTTGGCCAGGATTTCGTCGCGCAGGCGGCGGCCCAGCGCCCGATGATCGGCGTCGGCCGCCTCGAATGCGCTGAAGGCGTCAATGGCATGGACCTGCGCCCACTTGTAGCAGTAATAACCCGCTTCATAACCCGTGACCATGTAATCGAACCCTTCGGCAAACCTGTCCTGGGCGAAGGCTTGCGGCAAGCCGACCTGCTGGGTTGCGGCAACCGCCAGCTGGCGAAGGTCGTGGCGGGCGCGATCGTCGCAATGCGCGACGAGATCGAACCAGCACAGCCGCAGTTGCTCGGCTTCCGCCACCGCCTGGAAACGACGTTTGCCAGCGAGCCACTGCTGCATCTGTGGCAATGACACTGGCGGCGCACCCGTTTCCGGCTGCGGCAACGCCAACAGTGCCGGGGCAGACCAGCATCACTGTTCGAGCAAGGTGCCGACGAATTCGCAGGCATCGGCGCCCAGCGCGGAAGTGGCGGTGCGATTGAGGCGCCGGTGCTGGTTGGTGACCAGCAACTGATGCAGGGCATGGCCCGCCTCGTGGAACAGCTTGCACAGGTCTGCGTGGTCCAAGTTGGGGGTGACTTGCCCAGGCTGCAGCTCGAAACAGCAGGAAAGCAGAACGGCGGGCAACGTCACCACACCGTCGGCCTCCACATGGCGCTGGCGCATGGGATAACTGTACGGCCAGGGCAGCTTGCCTGGGCGTTGGTAGGCATCCAGGTAGATATGCCCCAGGCGGGCATGCCCGTCCATTACCTCCAGTACCTTCACATCGGGGTGCCAACCTGCCACATCGCACGCCACGATACGCACGCCAAGCACCTGTTCATGCAGTTGCCACAGCCCCTGCAGGACGCTGCCCAGGGGGAAACGCTCGGGCAGGCTGGCGTCGATCGCCTCGTTGCCTTGCAGCCGCAGCTTTCGGCCAAGGTATGCCACGTCCCACGGGGCAAGCGCCTCGATACCCAATTCGCTACCCAGCACCTGCATCGCCTTCAGCTCCTCCTGCAGGCGCGCGCTGTTCTGCTGGATCAAGGCGTTGATGAAGGCCTCGACCTGCGAGGTGTCACGCGAGTCCTTGGCTTCAAGGCTCAACTGCGCCGCGTTGGCCAGGCCCAACAGCCGCGCACGCTCATGACGCAGCCGCAACAGCGCCTGCAGCACCGGGCCATTGTCCAGGGCGTAGTTGCCACTAAGGTCGCAAGCCAGCTGCCGTGAGGCCTGATAAACCTCTTTACGCAAATCACGCGCGTCGGCCCACTCAAGGACCACTTGCACCGTGCGCTCGTCAAGGTCGAGCAGCCAACCCGCCTGGCCCTGCGCCGCAGCCTTGACTGCCAGCCGATCACGCTCAACGCCTGGCAGGCCGGCCAGGCGCGCCTCGTGCGGCACCAGGCAAGTCCAGGCCTCACGTGCCTGGATCAGGTTACTCATGAATTGCTGCTCAAGCCCGACGATCGCCTGCTCGGTGGTGTGCAGTTGCTCGCGCGCGCCAGCGCCCAAACCATGGCCGGCGTGGCGGAACGCCCTGAGGATCAGTTTGAGCACAGCCTGGCGCTCGTCATCCAGCTGCGCGGGATCGAGGCGCTGGTAGGCTTCATACAACCTTGAGTGCTCGTGCTTGTATCGCGCCCAGTCGAGCAGCAATTGATTACAAGCATCGACCTCCACAGCCCATGCCTGGCTTTCGTACACCAACGGCACGAGCATGTGCAGCAGGTCTTCCAGCCGCTGGTCAAGCTGCTCGACGGCCAGCACCAAGCTATCCCAACCTGGCGCCGGGCCGCTGTGTTCGATGATCTGTTCGAGCGCCGCGACATTGGCGTCGCGAATGGACAAGATGGCGGGTTGAAGCTGCTCGGGCCGTAGCGACGGGTAGTCGAGCAAGCCATGGGCAATTCGAGCAAGGCCGTGATTCACGAAGCACCTCAGGGGCAAGTCAGGGGCCGACACTGTAGCCAGCCCCCTGTTACCCCGCAGAAGCTCTATGTAACGCCCTGTACCCTTACTCTGCGGGTTTCTTCAACTTCGGATTAGGGAAGAACTGCACCGTCTGTACCTTGGCCGCAGGGGTTTTCGGCTCGAGGTGGTTGACCCGTGTCCCGAGCTCCTTGGGCACCGACAAGCCCTGTTCGTTGAGCGTATCGGTAAAGCCGCAGGCCACGCACTCGCGGTGCGGTACGTCGTCTTCGCTCCACATCATCAGTTTGTCGGGCTGGCTGCATGCCGGGCATACAGCCCCGGCAATAAAGCGCTTCTTGGTCTTGTTCACGGCTACCTCACTCATGCCGCAGCGGCCTCGGCCAAGCCACTGTGGCGCAGCAATGCATCAATGGAAGGCTCACGGCCACGGAAGTCGACGAACAGTTCCATGGGCTCGCGCGAGCCGCCGCGCGCCAGGATCGCTTCGCGGAAGGCGCGGCCGGTTTCGGCATTCAGCACGCCTTCTTCCTCGAAGCGCGAGAAAGCGTCGGCCGACAGCACTTCAGCCCACTTGTAGCTGTAGTAACCCGCTGCGTAACCGCCGGCAAAGATGTGCGCAAAGCTGTTGGGGAAACGGTTGTACGCCGGCGGGCGCATGACCGAGACCTCATCGCGTACGCCTTCGAGCACCTGCAGCACGCTACGCCCGTCACCATGGCTGGCATGCAGTTCGAAGTCGAACAGCGAGAACTCCAGTTGGCGCACCATCATCATGCCCGACTGGAAGTTCTTCGCCGCCAGCATCTTGTCCAGCAGGTCCTGTGGCAGGGCCGCACCGGTTTCATAATGCCCCGAAATAAGCGCCAGGCCTTCCGGCTCCCAGCACCAGTTTTCCATGAACTGGCTAGGCAGCTCGACGGCATCCCAAGCCACGCCATTGATGCCGGAAACCCCGGCATGCTCGATGCGCGTCAGCATGTGGTGCAGGCCGTGGCCAAATTCGTGGAACAGCGTGGTGACCTCATCATGGGTCAGCAGCGCCGGCTTGCCAGGCGCAGCCGGGGTGAAGTTGCACACAAGGTTGGCCACCGGGCTTTGCAACTGGCCGCTGGCGGTGCGGCGCCGGTCACGCGCGCCGTCCATCCAGGCACCCCCGCGCTTGTTGGCACGGGCATACAGGTCGAAGAAGAAGCGCCCGACGTGCTGGCCGTTTTCCTTGATTTCGAACAGGCGGACATCCGGGTGCCAGCTGTCGAAGCCCTTCAACTCGGCGATTTCGATGCCATACAGGCGCTGCACGATGCTGAACAGGCCGCTAAGTACCTTGTCGATCGGGAAGTAGGCGCGCAGGGCCTCCTGCGACACGCTGTAGCGCTGTTCGCGCAGCTTCTCGCCATAGTACCCGGCGTCCCAACTGGCCAGCTCTGGGCAGCCTTGCTCGGCGGCATAGGCCTTGAGCTGCTGCAGGTCCTGGGCGGCGAACGGCTTGGAGCGTTGAGCCAGGTCGCGCAGGAAGCTCAGTACCTGGTCGCTGGACTCGGCCATCTTGGTCGCCAGGCTCAGCTCGGCGTAGTTCTTGTAGCCCAGCAGCTCGGCCAGTTCCTGACGCAGGTCGAGGATTTGCTCCATCACCGGCCCGTTGTCGTTCTGGCCAGCGTTCGGGCCCTGGTCCGAGGCGCGGGTGCAGTAGGCCGCGTACACCTCTTCGCGCAGGGCGCGGTCGCTGGCGTAGGTCATCACGGCGTAGTAGCTGGGGAATTCCAGGGTGATCAGCCAGCCGTCGAGGCCCTTGGCCTGCGCTGCAGCGGCCATTTGCGCCTTGGCCGAATCGGTCAGGCCGGCCAGTGCGGCCTCGTCGGTCACATGCTTGGTCCAGGCCTGGGTGGCGTCCAGCAACTGGTTGGAGAAGCGGCTGCCCAGCTCACTGAGCTTGCTTTGCACATCGGCATAGCGCTGCTGCTTGTCCGCTGGCAGGTCGATACCCGACAGACGGAAGTCACGCAGGGCATGTTCGAGTATGGTTTTTTGCGCCACATCGAAACCGGCGGCCTCCGGGCCGCTGATCAGCGCCTGGTAGGCTTCGAACAACGCACGGTTCTGGCCCAGTTCGGTAGAGTAGGCGCTGAGCGCTGGCAGGCACGACTCGTAAGCCTCGCGCAATTCGGCGCTGTTGCACACCGCGTTGAGGTGGCTGACCGGGCTCCAGGCCGCACCCAGGCGGTCGTTCAGTTCGTCCATGGCCAGCACCAGGCCGGCCCAGGTGGGGTTGCTGCCCTGCTTTTCGAGGATCTCGGCAATGGCTTTACGGTTGTCGGCCAGGATCGCTTCGATCGCCGGCAACACGTGTTCGGCACGGATTTGCGAGAAGGGCGGCAGATCGTAGGACTGCAGAAGCGGGTTGTTCGCACTCACGGTTCGGATACCTTGGCAGAAGAAACACTGCCCCATCTTAATTACAATCGACGCCGACCGCAGCAGGCAGCCTGCCTATCGACACAGATGAGAGACGCTATCATGGCCATTCGCAGCTTCCAGCAACACACTCCGAAAGTGGGGCCCAGGGCATTCGTCGACCGTTCGGCGGTGGTGCTGGGCGACGTTGAAATCGGCGAAGACAGCTCGGTCTGGCCACTGACCGTGGTGCGCGGCGACGTGCACCGCATCCGGATTGGTGCGCGCACCAGCGTGCAGGACGGCAGCGTGCTGCATATCACCCACGCCGGCCCGTTCAACCCGGACGGCTTCGCGCTGATCATCGGCGACGAAGTGACCATCGGTCACAAGGTGATGCTGCATGGCTGCACGTTGGGTAACCGCATTCTGGTCGGCATGGGCAGCACGGTCATGGACGGTGCGATCGTGGAGGATGAAGTGATAATTGGCGCCGGCAGCCTGGTGCCGCCAGGCAAACGCCTGGTCAGCGGCTACCTGTACATGGGCAGCCCGGTGAAACAGGCGCGGCTGCTCAATGACCAGGAGCGGGCGTTTTTCGCCTACAGCGCCAGCAACTATGTGAAGCTCAAGGACCAGCACCTGGCCGAAGGCTTCGATCAACCTGAATGAGCGCATTCGCGTGGAACCTTGTACATGCACCAGCAAAACATCCTGTTCGACCTCGACGGCACCCTGACCGACCCACGCCTGGGCATCACCCGTTCGATCCAGTATGCCTTGGCAAAGCTGGGCATCGATGAGCCAGACCTGGCCCGCCTCGAGCACTTCATCGGCCCACCTTTGTTGCAGGCGTTCATGCAGTTCTATGGTTTCGACGAAGCCAAGGCGTGGGAGGCGGTCAATTTCTACCGCGAGCGCTTCCGCGTGACCGGGCTGTACGAAAACCTGGTGTTCGCCGGCGTGCCGGAGCTGCTCCAAGCCCTGAACAGCCAGGGCCGCACGCTGTATATCGCCACTTCCAAACCGTGGGAGTTTGCCCGCGAAATTGCCCGGCACTTCGCCTTCGACCACCACTTCAAGGTGATCTACGGCAGCGAACTGGACGGCACGCGCACCAACAAGGTTGAGCTGATTCGCCATTTGCTGGACGAAGAAGGGCTGGACCCGGCGCAGACGCTGATGATCGGTGACCGCAAGCATGACCTGATCGGCGCGCGCAGCAATGGTTTGCAGGCCGTGGCGGTGGGCTATGGGTTTGGTAGCCGGGAAGAGTTGATGGCCGAAGCACCGGCTTTCCACTTCGCCACGCTGGCCGAGATGCATCAGGCATTTACCAAGGCCTGAGGGCCTTCAGGGCTGCTTTGCAGCCCATGCGGTCACTGTGGGAGTTGGCTTGCCGACGATGGGCCGCAAAGCGGCCCCAAAGGCTCACCGGCCAGCCATCAACTTCTGCAGCGCCGCCTTCCTTTCAGCGATGGGCAACCTCCCCAACTGCTCAACCCGTTCATAGAACCGCCCCCAATCCCCGCCAACCGCGCGAAACACCGCCGCAAACGCCGGCACCCACTGGTCATACAGCCCGAACGGCAACAGCTTGGCATTGTTCATGGGCCCGTACACCCAGGCGTCAAAGCGCTTGTCGCCGCCCCACTGGCTGTCCCGCACCTGCTGGTAGTCACGCCTGAGCCGCGCGAACTCCGCCCGCTTGGCCTGGCGCTTGTGCGCATCATCCAGCGGCCCGGCGTAAATCGTCTGCAACCGCTCGCGGCTGGCCAGCACCAGTTGGATAAACTGCTCCCGCTGCTGCCCCTGATCGCCACTCACCGCAGCCAGCCCGCGCGCCGCGCGCCATTGCCGGGTGCCTTCCTGTTCGACGAACGAGGCAAAGGACTCGTTGAACTCGGTGTCGTCCTGCACATAAAAGCGCTGGTGCGCCAGCTCGTGAAAGATCAAGGTCGCCAGGCGTTCGTCACCCCAGCCCACCATCGACGACAGAATAGGGTCGTCGAACCAGCCCAAGGTGGAATAGGCCTCCACCCCGCCCACGTACACATCCAGCCCTTCCTCACGCATCAACGCTGCCGCGCCACGCGCTGCACCTTGCTGGTAGTAGCCGCGGTACGCCACGCAACCCGCTATCGGAAAACAGTGGGTCACCGGTTGCAGTGAGAGCTCTGGCGTGGCGAAAACATTCCAAACCACATAGGGGCGCCCAAGGTCGGCGTATACCCGGTAGCTGCGGTTATCCGGCAGCTTCAGCTGCTGGCTGGCAAACGCCCGCGCCTGTTCCGCCCGTTGCAGGCGCGCCCGTAACAGGGGAGGGGTAGCAGGGTCGGCGACCACCTGTTCCACCGGTTGCCGCGCGCGCAGCAGTTGCCACTGGCCTTGCGCAAGCTGGCCGTAATAGGCCGCACTGCTGCAACCGCTCAGCAGAAGCACCGCCAGCAGCGGAACCAAACGGGTGAAAACGCGGTCGAGTGGCCCAGGGCCTGAGCGCTGCATAAGAAAAAGTCGAAGCATCGGGACTGTCTGACTCGCTCAAGGCCGATTCGCTCCAAGACTATCTCGCCACGGGGGAGTTTCGCCATGCGTGCATTGTGGGTCGCCGGTTCACTGTTGCTGTTATCTGCCTGTTCAACGCTGCCAGACCCAGACCCGAACCAGGCCTGGATCGACCTCACGCCCTACGACAACACCTCGTTGCACGCGGTGCAGGTCGATGAGCGCGATTGGGCCGACAACCGGTACTTCGAAGTGCAGCCTGGCAGCCACGAGTTGACCGTGCGCTACCAGTTTCCGGTCAACCCCAGCAACATCGGCCCGGTCGACCAACCCCTGTGGCGAGATTGCCAGGTAAAGCTGGCGTTCAAAGACTTCAACGCCGGACAACGCTATCAGCTGCAGGCCGGGAGCATCGGCTTCCGCCCGTGGGTGAAGTTGTATGACCAGCAACAAAAACTGCTGGGCCAGGGCCTGCCAGCGGGCTGCCAGCATACGTAACCACGCAAACGGCGCTATGCTGTTAACGTGCCAATCGCAAGTGGGAGCTTTGCCATGCGCCAGCCCATGATGCTGATCGCCCTCAGTGCACTGGGGGCTTGCGCCAGCCCCTTGCCGCCGGTCGACCCTAAGCAAGCCTGGGTCGACTTGTACACCATGACCCCCGGCCGGGTAATCATGGCCGACCGCCTTGACGGGAAGCGCCTGGACGACGGCCGATACTTTCAGGTAACCCCCGGCAAGCATGAGCTGGTCGTGCGCTTCGATTACGAGATCTACTCTGGCGGGATGCTGACCGACCCCAGGGACCGTACCTGTTACCTGACTGTGCGCTTCGATGACTTCAAGGCTGGGGAACGTTATCGCCTGGAGGCGCGGGCGCCGGTAATGGAGCCGCAGGTATTGCTGTATGACGCCAGCCGCACGGTGCTGGTGAATGAGCCTAGCGATGTGTTCTGTATTCCGTAGGCGGGGGTGCGGCGGGTAGGGGGGGCTGCGAGTCAGGGGCTGCTGCGCAGCCCATCGCGACGCAAGGCCGCTCCTACAAGGGTCTGTGGAAGCGGGCTTTTGTCGCAAATGGGCCGCGAAGCGGCCACTCATGCTCGAGCGCTAGCGATCATTCTTCTGGTAAATGATCTTCTTGGTCCCGCCATCGCACGTCCCGACCACCATATTCGGGTCCTGGACCTCACTGTTAGGCACGATCTCCAGGGTGTACGAAGCCACCCCTTGGGCCTGGATCTTGGCCTCGATCTCGGCTTTCAGTTCCTCGCACGGCTTGACCGCCGCCAGCGCAGACGTGGCGACCAGCGAAGCGAACACGGCGATTGCTACGCGAATCATGGAACGGCTCCTGAAAAGGCAGTATTGCTGCCGACGTTGGTTAGACTACAGCAAACTGCCATCGTTGCGCCGCTTCAGCCCACCAACGCCGCATCCAGGCTGATCTTGGCGTTGAGCACCTTCGACACCGGGCAGCCTGCTTTGGCCTTGTTGGCAATTTCCAGGAACTGCGCCTCGCTGGCGCCTGGCACCTTGGCTCGCAACACCAGGTGTACAGCGGTAATGGCAAAACCATCAGGCTGCTTGTCGAGGGTGACTTCCGCCGCCGTGTCGATCCGGTCCGGGGTGAGCCCGGCCTCGCCGAGCATCATCGACAGCGCCATCGAGAAGCAGCCCGCATGCGCCGCACCGATCAGTTCCTCTGGGTTGGTACCCGGCGTGTCCTCGAAACGGGTGTTGAAGCCATAAGGGTTCTGCTTGAGGGCGCCGCTTTCGGTTGAAAGCAGGCCTTTGCCGTCCTTCAAACCACCTTGCCAGATCGCCGATGCTGTCTTCTTCATGATGCCTCCTTGTCACTCGGTTACGTGCCTATGGGTTCAGAGGTCAGATACGCCCGGCAAGTTCAGAGCAATTGCGCACCCCCATTGAATCCAACGATTACGCCCATACAGAGTCATAAAGGCCTCTGGCCAATCATTCTTGCGGAGGCCCCATGACGCAGCTAAGTGACCTGAAGATTTCCACCCTCGACCTTGTGCCCGTTCGCGCCGATGCCGGCCCGGCGCAGTCGCTGCGCAACTCGCTGGACCTGGCGCAGCACGTCGAACGCTTCGGCTACAACCGCTTCTGGGTGGCCGAACACCACAACATGGACGGCATCGCCAGCTCGGCGACCTCGGTGCTTATCGGCTACCTCGCCGGGGGCACTTCGAGCATTCGCGTAGGCTCCGGCGGGGTCATGCTGCCCAACCATGCGCCGTTGGTGATCGCCGAGCAGTTCGGCACCCTCGCCAGCCTGTACCCGGGGCGCATCGACCTCGGCCTTGGCCGTGCGCCAGGCTCCGACCAGATGACTGCATACGCCTTGCGCCGAGACCGCGCAGGTGGCCCGGACGATTTCCCGGACGACGTCGAAGAGCTGTCACGCTACCTTGGCCCCCGAACCGATGATCAAAAAGTGATCGCTGTGCCTGGGCACGACACCGATGTGCCCATGTGGCTGCTGGGCTCCAGCCTGTTCAGCGCGCAACTGGCCGGTATGCGCGGCATGCCCTATGCCTTCGCCTCGCACTTCGCGCCGCGTTACATGCACGAGGCAATCCGCGTGTATCGCAACCACTTCAAACCGTCCACCACGCTGGACAAACCCTATGTGATGCTGGGCATTCCCATGGTGGTTGCCGAAACCGATGAACAGGCCGAATACCTGGCCACTTCGGTGTACCAGCGCATTCTGGCGCTGATTCGCGGGCAGAGCCTGATGCAGAAAGCCCCGGTACCCAGCATGGACGGCTTATGGCTGCCCCATGAACGCGATGCGGTAGGCAGCTTCCTGGGGTTGGCGATGATCGGCAGCCCGCAGAAAGTACGCGCAAAAGTGGAGGTGTTGCTGGAGCAAACCGGGGCGGATGAGCTGATGTTTACCTGTGACCTGTACGAGCATGCAGACCGTATCCGCGCTTATGAGCTGCTGGCGCAGGCTTTGAAGAGCGAGTGAACCCCTTCGCGAGTGCCCCCGCGAAGGGGCCACCGCGTCAGCCGCGGCGGTAGACGATTTCCTTGGTGCCGCCTTCGCAGCTGCCGATCACCTTGCCCGCCGGGTCGCCCTTTTTGACGATCTCCAGCTTGTAGCCAACAACCCCCTTGGCATCGAGCTTGGCGGCAATTTCCGCTTTCAGCTCCTCGCAGGGTTTGCCCGCCGCCATCGCGCCACCGGCCAGCGTCATCAGGCCCAGCGCCAGTATCAGTTTGTTCATCACTTGCATTCCTTGTGCAGATGAAACCAGAAAGGGGCGCCCACCAGGGCGCACTGTTCCTAATACCCCATCAGTGCAACCTGTTCCAGCCTGGCTGTGTTTCAGCTATTGGCGATACGGAAGCCCACCTTCAACGTCACCTGGAAGTGCGCGACCTTGTTGTCGCGAATATGGCCACGGGTCTCGGCCACCTCGAACCACTCCATGTGCTTGATGCTCTGGCCGGCTTCGGCCAGGGCATTGTTGATCGCATCTTCGATACTGGTAGGCGAAGACCCCACCAGTTCGACCTTCTTGTAGGTGTGATGATCGGTCATGAGCGCTCTCCTTGGGTAACAGTGATATTCAGCCTGGCAGTGCGAGCCTGGTTTATCTGCGAGCTGTCATCAGGGGCGAAAGTTCGATCGCACTTTCGTGCAGCCCAAGGGTCGCAGTTCATAGAGTCCATACTGCAAAGGAGAGTCAACATGCCCCGCAATTCGCTGCGTAAAACATCCCTGGAAAGCATGGAAGCAGAGATCGAAAGCCTGCTGAAAAGCCTGGAAAGCCTGAAGCACGATGCCTCCGAAGAAACCCAGAAATCAGTCAAGGCCATGCGCAGCAACGCCGAGAGTGCCCTGCGCCATTCGCGCAGCCTGCTGAGCGATGCCTATGAGGAAGTCAAGGAGCGTACCCGCCAAACCGGCATCGCCACCCGCGACTATGCCCAGGAGCACCCGTACACCACTGCCGGTGTAGCCATCGGCGCTCTGGGCTTGCTGGCAGCTTACCTGCTGTGCAAGCGCAACTAAGCGCTCTGCCCTAGCAGTTCTGCCCGCAACCATTGCGCCAGTTGCTCGGCGCGCCCGTCTGCGGCGCGCCGAGGTACCCACAGCGCCAACGCCGCCGGGGTCGGTGAAAAGCCCCACGGCGCACTCAGGCGGCCCGCCCGCAGGTCATCGGCGACCAGAGGTTGCGGCGCAATCGCCACGCCCAGTCCCGCCACCGCAGCTTCCAACAGGTAATACAAGTGCTCGAAAGCCTGCCCGTAGTGCATGGCAGCCGGCTCCAGGCCCTGCTGCGCCGCCCAGGTCGGCCAAGCCTGTGGGCGCGAGGTGGTGTGCAACACGGCTTCTTCGAGCAAAGCTTTGGCTGGCGCCCCCAGCAAGCGCTGGTAACCGGCGAAGTGCGGGCTCAGCACCGGGCCGATTCGCTCCTCGGCCAACACATGCACCTGCATGTCTGCCGGCCACGGGGGCTCGGCATACACCAATAGCGCATCCAGCCCTGGCCGCCTTGGATCAAGGTCACCCTCACCGGCTGAAAGGTGCAGGCGCAGCTCTGGCAAGTCTGCCTGCAAGCGCCCCAACCGCGGGATGAACCAGCGCGCCAGCAGGCTGCCTGAACAACCCAGTACGAACGGGGCCTCGCGGGTATCGCGGCTCAGTTCGGCACATGCGCTGCGCAAGCGGTCGAACGCCTCGCCACTGGCATCGCGTAGGCGCAGGCCGGCATCTGTGAGTTTGATGCCACGCCCTTCCTTGACGAACAACGCCACCCCCAGATGCTCCTCAAGCACCTTGATCTGCCGGCTCACGGCACCATGGGTAACGTGCAACGCCTCGGCCGCCTGGCTGACACTGTTAAGCCTGGCAGTGGCCTCGAAAGCACGCAGGGCATTGAGGGGAGGGAGGTCGTGAGCCATTACCTGTGAGTTTTCCTGACAAGTTTGCGCAATCTTATCGGTTTTCAGCCGGGCCTGTCGTGGTTAGAGTAAAGCCCATCACTCATTGCCTACGCCCTGGAGCGCCCCATGACCCAGTCCCAATACCGCCCCGGCCCCGACGCCAATGGCCTGTTCGGCTCGTTCGGCGGCCGCTATGTGGCCGAAACCCTGATGCCACTGGTGCTGGACCTGGCCCGGGAATACGAAGCGGCCAAGGCCGACCCGCAATTCCTTGAAGAGCTGGCCTATTTCCAGCGCGACTACATCGGCCGCCCCAACCCGCTGTACTTCGCCGAGCGCCTGACCGAACACTGCGGCGGCGCCAAGATCTTCTTCAAGCGTGAAGAGCTCAACCACACCGGCGCGCACAAGGTGAACAACTGCATCGGCCAGGTGCTGCTGGCCAAGCGCATGGGCAAGAAACGCCTGATAGCCGAAACCGGCGCCGGCATGCACGGCGTAGCGACCGCTACCGTCGCTGCGCGCTTCGGCCTGCCCTGCGTGATCTACATGGGCGCCACCGATATCGAACGCCAGCAGGCCAACGTTTTCCGCATGAAGCTGCTGGGCGCCGAGATCGTTCCGGTTACCGCGGGCACCGGCACCCTCAAGGACGCCATGAACGAAGCGCTGCGCGACTGGGTGACCAACGTCGACGACACGTTCTACCTGATCGGCACCGTGGCGGGCCCGCACCCATACCCGGCAATGGTCCGCGACTTCCAGTCGATCATCGGCAAGGAAACCCGTGCCCAGTTGCAGGAAAAGGAAGGCCGCCTGCCGGACAGCCTGGTCGCCTGCGTGGGGGGTGGCTCCAACGCCATGGGCCTGTTCCATGAGTTCCTCGAAGAGCCAAGCGTCCAGATCATCGGCGTTGAAGCCGGCGGCCACGGTGTGCACACCGACAAGCATGCTGCCAGCCTGAACGGCGGTGTGCCCGGCGTACTGCACGGCAACCGCACCTATCTGTTGCAGGACGATGACGGCCAGATTACCGACGCTCACTCGATTTCGGCCGGCCTCGACTACCCGGGCATCGGCCCCGAGCATGCCTACCTGCATGAGGTGAAGCGCGTTGAATACGTCAGCATCACCGATGACGAAGCGCTGGATGCCTTCCACGCCACGTGCCGCCTGGAGGGCATCATCCCGGCCCTGGAAAGCGCTCACGCCCTGGCCGAGGCAATCAAGCGCGCCCCGCAGCTGCCCAAGGACCACCTGATGGTGATCTGCCTGTCGGGCCGCGGCGACAAAGACATGCAAACCGTCATGAGCCACATGGCCGCCCAGGAGAAACAGGCATGAGCCGTCTAGAACAACGCTTCGCCGAGTTGAAAGCCGAAGGCCGCTCGGCACTGGTCACCTTCGTTACCGCAGGCGACCCGGGCTATGACGCCTCGCTGCAGATCCTCAAGGGTCTGCCTGCTGCAGGCGCCGATGTGATCGAACTGGGCATGCCATTCACCGACCCGATGGCCGATGGCGTAGCCATCCAGCTCGCTACCCTGCGCGCGTTGGAAGCGGGCCAGAACCTGGTCAAGACCCTGCAGATGGTTCGTGAATTCCGTGTGGACAACCACACCACGCCGATCGTGCTGATGGGCTACTACAACCCGATCCACCGTTTTGGCGTGGAAGCGTTCGTGAATGAAGCCAAGCAGGCTGGCGTCGATGGCCTGATCATCGTCGACCTGCCGCCGGAGCACGATGCAGAACTGGCGACCCCGGCCCAGGCTGCAGGTATCGACTTCATTCGCCTGACCACCCCGACCACCGACGACGCGCGCCTGCCGCGTGTGCTGGCGCGCAGCTCCGGGTTCGTCTACTACGTGTCCGTGGCCGGTGTGACCGGGGCCGGCTCGGCGACCACCGAGCACGTGACCGAAGCCATTGCCCGCCTGCGTCGGCATACCGACCTGCCGATCAGCGTTGGCTTCGGCATTCGCACCCCAGAGCAGGCGGCGAACATCGCCCGGCTGGCCGATGGCGTGGTAGTGGGCTCGGCGCTGGTCGACAAGATTGCCCAGGCCAACACGGCCGAACAGGCGGTGAGCGATGTGTTGAGCCTGTGCTCGGCACTGGCGGAAGGGGTGCGCGGCGCCCGTCGCTGACCGGCGTCGCCTTCATCGCCGGCAAGCCAGCTCCCACAGCTACAGCGCCACCCTCAGGCCCTGTGAAATCCTTGTGGGAGCTGGCTTGCCAGCGATGAGCACAACACAAGCACTGAAGGTTCAGCCCCCAAAAACCGACAGGTTCAACGGCCTCACAGCCCCCATCCAGATCGCATGGTCCCGATGGTCCGCCAGTTCATCACCGGTCAGCGGGTGCATGAACACCACCAAACCCTGGCGATGCAGTGCCAACCAAGGCAACACCACCCCCACCACTTCCGGACCGAAAGCCAGCTGGCAGCTCCAGTCCGGGTGCGGGCCCACCGGCTTCTGGTGCATGCGCCCCATGCTCACGGGAAAGAGCCGCGCCGCTTCCTCACACAGCGCCCGAGCCTGCTCCAGGGTCGCTGCATCATAGTAAATGTGGGCGTGGTAACCCTTGATCCTCTGCACGGTACCTCCTGGGCCCAAAGCCCGCGTGACTCTGCGCCGAACTCACCCTTACCGGCTTCGCTCGTGCTCCAACCAACCTACGAATCGCTCGATCAACGCGCCCCGGCGTTTGCGCGGCGGCAACACCGCATAATAACCGCGTTCCGAGCGCAGGCTGCCCTCCAGTGGCCGGCAGAGCAAACCCTGCTCGACCAGCCCATCCACCAGGTGCCCCCAGCCAATCGCCACCCCTTGCCCGGCAATCGCCGCCTGTATCAGCAGCGTGTAGTTATCGAACCGCAGTTGCCCGGCTGGCGGTGGGCTGGCCACGCCAAACCCGCGAAATACACCCGCCCAGTCAAACCAGCGGCTGGCCTGCTCACCTTTGAGGTGCAACAACGGCAAGCGCTGCAAAGCCACGGCTGACATGGGTTTGCCATGAATCAGGCGGGGGCTGCACACCGGGAAAACCTCCTCATCGAACAACCAGCGGCTTTCGCCCTGATGAAAGCGCCCATCACCAAACAGCACGGCCACATCGATGTCCGGGCGCAACATGCCCTGGCTGCGCTCACCGGTCACCAGGCTGACATCCACGTGTGGATAAGCCTCGTGGAAGCGCTGCAGGCGCGGCATCAGCCAGAACGCCGCGAACGCGAAGTCGGTGGCCACCTGCAGCACTTCACGCTGGCCGCGCCCACTGACCTGGGCAATACCTTCGTCCATGGCCTGCAAACCTTGGTGCACATGCTCGAACAACAGCTGGCCGGCCTCGGTGAGTTCGATCCCGCGGTACACCCGATCGAACAGGCGTGTGCCCAACTGCGCCTCCAGCCGTTTTACCTGCTGGCTTACCGCAGGCTGGGTGGTGCCCAGCGCCAGGGCCGCCGCAGTGAAGCCACGCAAACGGGCCGCGGCCTCGAACACCCGCAACGTATCCAACGACAGTTCGGCAAAGCGCTCAAACATAAGCTTGGCTAATCCCAGTCATTGCCCGCCATGGGCTTTACCCATGTTATCCACAGTCGCATCTTGATAGGCAAGCGGTTCGCATAACCTTCAACGATGGAAGCCAGCATGACACGCCCGAATATCCTGTTCATCATGGCCGACCAAATGGCCGCACCCCTGCTGCCCATTTATAGGCCTTCACCCATTCAGATGCCGCACCTCAGCCGCCTGGCCGAGCAGGCCGTGGTGTTCGATTCAGCCTACTGCAACAGCCCGCTGTGTGCGCCGTCGCGCTTCACCCTGGTCAGCGGCCAGCTCCCAAGCCGCATCGGTGCCTACGACAATGCTGCCGATTTCCCCGCCGACGTACCGACCTACGCCCACTACCTGCGCCGCCTGGGCTACCGCACGGCGCTGTCGGGCAAGATGCATTTCTGCGGCCCGGACCAGCTGCATGGTTACGAGGAACGCCTGACCAGCGACATCTACCCGGCCGATTATGGCTGGGCAGTGAACTGGGATGAGCCGGATGTGCGCCCAAGCTGGTACCACAACATGTCCTCGGTACTGCAGGCAGGCCCCTGCGTGCGTACCAACCAGCTGGATTTCGACGAGGAGGTGGTGTTCAAGGCGCGCCAGTACCTCTACGACCACGTGCGCGAGAACGACGGCCGGCCGTTTTGCCTGACCGTGTCGATGACCCACCCACACGATCCGTACACCATTCCCAAGCACTACTGGGACCGCTATGAGGGTGTGGATATCCCCATGCCTGGTACCGAATTCAGCCAGGCAGAACTGGACCCGCATTCGCAGCGCCTGCTCAAGGTCTATGACCTGTGGAACAAACCGCTGCCCGTGGACAAGATCCGCGATGCACGCCGGGCCTATTTCGGCGCCTGCAGCTACATCGACGACAACATCGGCAAGCTGTTACAGACCTTGCAAGAGTGCGACCTGGCCGACGACACCCTGATCGTGTTCTCCGGCGACCACGGCGACATGCTCGGCGAGCGTGGCCTTTGGTACAAGATGCACTGGTTCGAGATGTCGGCGCGGGTGCCACTGCTGGTTCATGCACCGCAGCGCTTTGCCGCCAGCCGTGTCAGCGCCTCGGTATCGACCTGCGACCTGTTACCGACCCTGGTCGAATTGGCGGGCGGGGCTGTGGATAACACCCTGCATCTGGATGGCCGCTCACTGCTTGGCCACCTGCAAGGGCAGGGCGGCCACGACGAAGTGATCGGCGAATACATGGCCGAAGGCACTGTCGGGCCGCTGATGATGATCCGCCGCGGGCATTACAAATTCGTGTACGGCGAAGACGACCCTTGCCTACTCTATGATCTTGGCCGCGACCCGCACGAGCGGGAGAACCTCGCCAGCAGCCCGGACCACCAGGCGCTGCTGCAGGCGTTCGTCGAGGAAGCCCGACAGCGTTGGGACATGCCCAGGTTGCGCCAGCAGGTACTGGCCAGCCAGCGCCGTCGCCGCCTGGTGGCCGAAGCGCTGGCTACCGGCAAGCTGCACAGCTGGGACCATCAACCATGGGTAGATGCCAGCCAACAGTACATGCGTAACCACATTGATCTCGACGACCTCGAGCGCAAGGCACGTTACCCACAGCCCGCCCCCCTGGATTGAGAAGAGGCCGCCATGCACACGTTTTCCGCCGCCGTACTCACCCTGGCCTTGGGCCTGGGTACCACCCCGGCCCACGCCGCTGACGACGATGCACAATGCAGCACGGTAAAAATGGCCGACCCTGGCTGGAGCGACATAGCCACGACCAACGCCGTGGCCCGGCTGCTACTGGAAAGTCTGGGCTACCAGGTGAAGATCGACAGCCTGGCCGTGCCCATCATCTACGGTGGCCTGAAGGACGGCCGTGTGGATGCCTTCCTTGGCAATTGGATGCCGGCGCACCAGGGCTTTCATGACAAGTTCGTCGCCAATGGGGATGTGCAGCAGTTGTCGCGCAACCTGGAAGGCACCGAGTTCACCTTGGCCGTGCCGGACTACGTCTGGAATGCCGGGGTCAAGGATTTCGCCGACCTGCACAAGCACGCCGACCAGTTCGACAAGAAACTGTACGGCATTGGTTCCGGCGCACCGGCCAACCTGTCGCTCAAACAAATCATCGACAACAATGAGTTCGACCTTGGCCAGTGGAAACTGGTCGAATCCAGCGAGCAGGCGATGCTGACGCAGGTCGACCGCGCCGTGAAGAAGCAGCAATTCATCACCTTCCTCGGCTGGACGCCACACCCGATGAATGTGAAGCTGAAGATGCACTACCTCACGGGCGGGGAAAAATGGTTCGGTAGCAAAGGCCAGGTGTACACCCTGACGCGCAAGGGTTATCCACAAGCCTGCCCGAATGCGGCGAAGCTGCTGGGCAACCTGAAGTTCACACTGGACATGGAAAACAGCATCATGGCCCAGGTTGTGGACAAGAAGATCAGCTTCGACGACGCGGCCAGGGCTTGGGTCAAGACGCACCCCGAGTTACTGGAGGGGTGGTTGGCCGGGGTCACCACCAAAGCCGATGGCGATGCCCTGGAGGCCGTCAAAGCCAAACTATGAACTCACCAGCAATACACCTAACCTGTGGGAGCGGGCATGCCCGCGAACACCGGCAAAGCCGGTGCCATCTATAGCGGTGGCTTCTTCGCGGGCATGCCCGCTCCCACAGGTCAGGTGCATTAAATCAAGGATTGTGGATAACCCATGCATCGTATCATCCACCTGCTGCCATTCCTCGCCTGGCTCCCGCGCCAATCGGTCCGCAGCCTGCGCCAGGACCTGCTGGTGGGCCTGGGCGGTGCCATCCTCGCGCTCCCGCAGTCCATCGCCTATGCCCTGATCGCCGGCCTGCCTGCCGAATACGGCCTGTACGCCGCCATCGTGCCGGTATTGATCGCCTGCCTGTGGGGTTCGTCCTGGCACCTGATCTGCGGCCCGACCGCGGCCATCTCCATCGTGCTCTACGCCAGCATCAGCCCATTGGCCGTGGCTGGCAGTTCGGACTACATCACGCTGGTGCTGCTGCTCACCTTCCTCGGCGGGGTCTTTCAACTGCTGCTGGGGCTGCTGCGCTTCGGTGCGCTGGTCAATTTCGTCTCGCATTCCGTAGTGCTCGGCTTCACCCTTGGCGCCGCGGTCGTCATTGCCCTGGGGCAATTGCCCAACCTGCTGGGCATGGACCTGCCCAGCCAGGCCACGGCGCTGAAAACCGTACAGGACCTGGCCAACCATGCCGGCGAAATCAATGTGCCATCCTTGCTGTTGGGCCTGGCCACCGTGGTTATCGGTGTGGCGCTCAAACTCTGGCGCCCGCGTTGGCCCAGCCTGTTGATAAGCCTGATCGCGGTGAGCCTGCTGGCCTGGCTGCTGCCGGGCTGGTTTGGCCATGTGCCGAGGGTCGCGGCATTCACCGGCCAGCTTCCACCCTTGAGCCCGCTGCCCTTGCTGGACGTGGAGCTGATTCTGCGCCTGCTGCCCAGTGCCGTGGCGGTAGGTATGCTGGGGTTGGTCACCAGCCTGTCGATTGCCCGGTCGTTGTCGGCACGCTCGGAACAGCTGATCGACCCTGATCAGGAAATTCGCGCCCAGGGCGTGTCGAACATCGTTGGCGCGTTCTTCTCGGGTTACCTGTCTGCTGGCTCCTTCACCCGCTCGGGCCTGAGCTACGAAGCAGGTGCCCGCTCCCCCATGGCCGGGGTGTTTTCGGCGCTATGGGTGGCGCTGTTCGCCATCACCGGTGCTGGCTTGATCGCACAGTTGCCGATCCCCGCCATGGCCGGCAGCATACTGTTGATCTGCTGGGGGCTGGTGGACCGCCAAGCCATCCGCGCGCTGTTCCGGGTCAGCCGTTCGGAGTTCCTGGTAATGGCGCTGACGGCGGCGGCAACCTTGCTGCTGGAGTTGCAGACGGCGATCTATGCCGGGGTGCTGGCGTCGCTGTTCTTCTACCTCAAACGCACATCACGGCCACGGGTGCAGCAAAGCCGCGAGGGCGAAGCGGATGTGCTGCGGGTAGGTGGCTCAATCTTCTTTGGCGCGGCGCACTACCTGCAAGTACGTTTGCAGCTGTGCCAAGGCCCGCATGTGGTGATCGATGCGCGGCAGGTGAATTTCATCGACTACTCCGGTGTGGACATGTTGCACCGCGAGGCACGGCGCTTGCGGCGCCTGGGCGGGAGCCTGACCTTGCACCGGGCAAGGCCGCAGGTGATCGAGGAATTGCAGAAGCTGGAAGGGGCGCAGTTGTGCCCTATCCGGTTTGAGGAATGAGGTTGGGTTGAGATTAGGGGCTGCTTTGCAGCCCATCGCGACGCAAGGCCGCTCCCACAAGGGAAGGGTGTACGCCGACCCAACGCGGCCCCGGCAATTTCAGCCCCGAGCCAATTGCCGGCGCAACTCAGCCAACACCGGAGCGGTATCCGGCCGTACCCCACGCCAGATAAAGAACGCCTCAGCGGCCTGCTCAGCCAGCATCCCCAACCCATCCAGCACTTTGGCCGCGCCCAGCTTCTGCGCCCACTGGCAAAACGGCGTAGGTTCCTTGCCATACATCATGTCGTAGCAAACCGTGTGCCCTGCCTCGACCAAACTGTCGGCAATCGGCGGCAATTCCCCGGCCAAACTGGCTGAAGTGGCGTTGATGATCACATCCACCGGCTCCTGCAACCAGGCAAACCCGCTGGCCACCACCGGCCCCAGTTCATCGAACTCACGCGCCAGCTGCTCGGCCTTTTCCACGGTACGGTTGGCGATCACCAGCGATTGCGGCCTGTGCGCCAGGATCGGCTCCAGCACGCCACGCACTGCACCGCCGGCACCGAGAATCAAAATGCGCTTGCCCGTCAGCTCGACTCCGGCATTCACCGTCAGGTCACGCACCAGGCCGGCGCCATCGGTGTTGTCACCTTGCAAAGTGCCGTCAGCCAGCTTGCTCAGTGTGTTCACCGCGCCAGCGCGCTGGGCACGCGGGGTCAGGCTGTCGCACAGGCGGTAGGCCTCTTCCTTGAACGGCACGGTGACATTGCCGCCGCTGCCTTGCTTGAAGAAGCCGCGTGCGCAGTCGCTGAACTCATCCAGCGGCGCCAGCAGGGTGGCGTATTCCAGGTCCTGGCCGGTCTGCTCGGCAAACAGGCGGTGAATCAGCGGCGACTTGCTGTGGCCGATGGGGTTACCAAAAACGACGTACTGGTCCATGGCGGCTCCTTGGTTATCCACAGGCTTACTGGCCAAGCCAGTCGCGGTCTTGCAGGAAGTAGTCGGTCAGGCGCGCTTCTTCGCTGCCCGGTGCCGGCTTCCAGTCATAGCCCCAGCGCACCTGTGGCGGCAGCGACATGAGAATGGACTCGGTGCGCCCGCCCGACTGCAGGCCGAACAGGGTGCCGCGGTCGTAGACCAGGTTGAACTCCACGTAGCGGCCGCGGCGGTATTCCTGGAACTCACGCTGCTGCGGGGTATAGGGGGTGTGCTTGCGGCGCTGGACGATCGGCAGGTAGGCGTCGACATAGGCATCGCCAATGGCACGGATGAAGGCGAAGCAGGTTTCGAAGCCCCACTCGTTCAGGTCGTCGAAGAACAGCCCGCCAATGCCGCGTGGCTCGCCACGGTGCTTGAGGTGGAAGTAGCGGTCGCACCAGGCCTTGTAGCGCGGATACACATCGGCACCGAAGGGTGCACATGCCTGCTCGGCCACGCGGTGCCAGTGAATGCAGTCTTCCTCGACGCCGTAGTATGGGGTCAGGTCGAAACCGCCACCGAACCACCACACCGCCTCTTCACCTTCCTTCTCGGCAATGAAGAACCGCACATTGGCGTGCGAGGTGGGCACATGCGGGTTGTACGGGTGGATCACCAGCGACACGCCCAAGGCCTCGAAGCCCCGGCCCGCCAGCTCCGGGCGGTGGGCGCTGGCCGACGGCGGCAGGCCGGCGCCGAATACGTGGGAGAAGTTGACCCCGCCTTTCTCGATCAGCTTGCCCTCGCCGATCACCCGCGTACGCCCCCCGCCACCGGCTTCGCGCACCCAGGCATCCTCGACGAAGCGGGCACCGCCGTCTTCGTTTTCGAGGGCAGAGCAGATGCGGTCTTGCAGGTCGAGCAGGTAGGCTTTCACGGCCTCGGTGCGGCTAGTCATCGGGTCACCAGGAACGGGCAGGGAAGAATTCGCCGCGTAGCATAACACCGCCAGCGCGCGCGCCGCAGTTGACGGCGATCAAGCAAAGGCGTCCGATAGAAGGCCTTTCCCGATCCCGACTACAGGAGTACGAGATGGCCAAGCGTATCCAGTTCAGCCAGCATGGCGGCCCCGAAGTGCTGCAATTTGTGGAATTCGAACCCGCCCCGCCGGGGCCCCAGCAGGTGCGCGTGCGCAACCATGCGATCGGCCTGAACTTCATCGACACCTATTTCCGCAGCGGGCTGTATGCACCGCCATCACTGCCTTCGGGGCTGGGCACCGAAGCGGCCGGTGTGGTCGAGGCCGTGGGCGAAGGCGTGACCCGGCTGAAGGTGGGTGACCGCGTGGCCCATGCCGGCGGCCCGCTGGGCGCATACAGCGAGGTTCACACGCTGCCGGAGGCCAACCTGGTCAAGCTGCCCGACAACATCAGCTTCGAGCAGGCAGCGGCGGTGATGCTCAAGGGGTTGACCGTGCAGTACCTGCTGAAGCAAACCTACCAGGTGAAGGCGGGTGACGTGGTCCTGTTCCATGCGGCCGCCGGTGGCGTGGGTTCGCTGGCGTGCCAATGGGCGAAAGCGTTGGGTGCCAAGCTGATCGGCACTGTGAGTTCTGCCGAGAAGGCCGAGCGGGCCAAAGCGCTGGGCGCATGGGCGACCATCGATTACAGCCATGAAGACGTGGCCAAGCGGGTGCTGGAGTTGACCGACGGCAAGAAATGCCCGGTGGTGTACGACGGCGTTGGCGCCGATACCTGGCTGACCTCGCTGGACTGCCTGCAACCGCGCGGGCTGATGGTGAGCTTCGGTAATGCCTCGGGTGCGGTCAGCGGGGTGAACCTGGGAATTCTGGCGCAGAAGGGCTCGCTGTATGTGACCCGGCCGACCTTGGCAACCTATGCCAACAATGCCGAAAACACCCAGGCCATGGCCGATGACCTGTTTGCGATGATTGGCAGTGGCAAGCTGGTTGTGGATATCCAGCAGCAGTACCCGCTGAGCGAGGCGGCAAAGGCGCAGGCAGAGCTGTCGGCGCGGCGGACTGTAGGGTCGACAGTACTCATTCCCTGAGCCGTGCCCTGTGGGAGCGGGCATGCCCGCGAAGAAGCCACCGCGGTGGATGGCACCGGCTTTGCCGGTATTCGCGGGCGCGCCCGCTCCCACAGGTGCTGCGTCGGCTCTGAAAGCTGCGCTATGGCTGTGAGGGTCGGTTCGTCGGTGGCGGGGTCGACTCGATCCCATCGAGTATTGCCTCGACCACCCCCTCTGCCATTTCAATCGCATGCAGGTTCGACCAGAACATGCCACGGCCCTCTTCGCGCATGTAGTCCAGAGCTTTGTAGCCGGTTTCGTAGGCGCTGCGCAGGTACAGGGCTACATGGACCAGAGCGTCCTCGGCGAAAATGTTCGGGTTGACGGTGAAGAGTGGGTCATGGCCGGCGTCGCAGCGGCCGAACGGGCGGGTGGAGGTGCAGGGTAGGGGTGGATCGGGCACTATTTTTTTCATGGCTTGCTCCAGGCATGAGCTGGCGCCAAGCCGTTACCACACGGTTTAGGCGGCAGCTGTACGCGAGGTGGTAAACCGGGCTGGAGGCGCTCCCGGCAGGCACGAAGCCTCCCGCGCACAGCTGCCATAGCTGTGACGCCCCAAGCACATCCGGGTTACCACACCCGATCGCCAAGTTATTCGGCGACGGTTGAAGCCTAAGGGCAGAGGTTCCCACTGAGAAGGTGATGGCAGAGGACGCGGGTCGTAGGATATTTCCCAAGCCGCGAGCTGGACAGCCATTTTGGCAACAATCAGAAAACCCTGACTGCAATGGCGCGCCAGCATCAAGCGCTGCGCCGCGGGGAGGGTGAGGGGCGCCGCTTGACCATGAATGCTCGGAGGCGTAGCCTTTGCTCCTGAGGTTGTGCTGGTGCGCCGGTTGAGTTTCAAGTTATCCGGGCGAGTACATCCTTACCATTCAGGCCGCTCAAGCGGCCTTTATTTTTTGGGCTTGTTTCTATCCCCTTTAGGGATAATCGAATACAGCTCTGCCTTGGGCTTGCGAGCCGTCAGTTCAAAAATCGCCTCATCAAAAACTTCATTGCCATAGCCATCGTCACGACCAATCGTGCTGCGAAGAGCGGTCATGCGCGTGGCGTTTTTCCAGATTGATGTCGCCGCCAGTGCTGCCTCGATTTGCAAAATCATGTCATCAATGGTGTAGCCATCTCGAATCACACGGCTTCTGTAGGCATGGCTACCGATGAATACGATGCCCGGATCCTCAAGCAGCGGTAGTTCCTGCGCTTCTTTCTGCCTGTTTATCGCTTCAAATTGATCTGCGGTAAACCTGCCTATTTCCACCGATCTAACCCGGTTGTTGGACGCAAGCTGCTGCAGATCCGCCCTTATCAGATATTCGGCATTTTTGAATAGCGGCATTGCTTCGGATGCTCCCGCCGAATTGCGACGTGAGCAGGCTAGAGGCAGGGGTTCCAGCATGGAAGGTGATGACTTAGGACAGAGACAGTAGGAAGCTTCCCAATTGGCAAGATCGGGCAAATCAGAAATAGGTCTGACGATTAGTGTGGCCGCTTTGCGGCCCTTTCGCGACACAAGGCCGCTCCTACAGGCATAGCGCCAGGGCTGAAAGCTGCGCTGTACTTGTAGGAGCGGCCTTGTGTCGCGAAACGAGGGCGAAGCCCTCGCCAGCGGTATCAACCCGGCCGCACAACCTCACCGGTAGCCAGGTTGCGAATCACGCTCGGATTCTTCCGCCCCCCCAGCGCCCCACCCAGCACCAGGTCCAGCTGGCCATGGAAGTACTGCTCCACCCGCAATCGGGTCTTCGCCGCCGGGCGCCCGCCGGGGTTGCACGAGGTGGAAATCAACGGCCCCACCAGCGCGCACAGTTCGCGCACCACCGGGTGGTCACTGACCCGCAGCGCTACGGTGTCATGCTGCCCGGTCACCCACTCCGGCAACAGGTCCTGGTGCGGCACCAGCCAGGTATTGGGCCCCGGCCAGGTGCTGCCCATACGGTCGATCCAGTCCTCGGGGAAATCTTCGAACAAAAAGTCGAACTGGCGGATATTGTCGGCGACCAGGATCAGGCCTTTATCCACAGGCCGCGACTTCAGCGCCAGCAGGCGGTACACCGCGTCCTCGTTCCAGGGGTCGCAGCCCAGGCCCCAGACCGCTTCCGTTGGGTAGGCGATTACTGCGCCCGCCCGGATCTCACGTGCGGCTTGTTGCACACGAAAACTGCTTACCATTGCTGTTACTCCGCCTATGAACTTGCCTGTGCGCAGTGTACTTAGCCCGCGCGGGCAAACCAACGCCCGGCTTCATTGCTGACCCGCCCCTCCAGTTCCAGCTCGGTCAATTGCGCAAGCACTTCGGCCAGTGGCAACTCGCTGCAATGGGCCAGGCTTTCGCTGGTCTGGGGCGCCGCGTGCAGCAAGGCCAGCAGTGGGTGGTCGAACTTGTCCGCAACCGCAGGTGGCAGGTTCTGCCAGCCCTGCAGGCTTTCCATGATCTGCTCCACGGTTTCCACCAGCAGCGCGCCGTCGCGAATCAACTGGTGGCAGCCCTTGGCCCCAGGGTGGTGGATGGAGCCCGGAATGGCATACACCTCGCGGCCTTGTTCTGCCGCCAGCCGCGCCGTGATCAGCGAACCACTGGCCAGGCTGGCCTCGACCACCAGCACGCCCAGCGACAAGCCACTGATGATGCGGTTACGCCGGGGGAAGTTGCTGGGCTGTGGCCCGGCATCCAGCGGGTACTCGGAAACCAGCGCGCCGCCGCTGTCGATAATCGCCTGGGCCAGCGCGGTGTGCCGCTGTGGATAAAGTTTTTGCAGCCCTGTGCCGAGCACCGCGATCGTACCCCCACCGGCCTGTATTGCGGCCCGATGAGCGGCGCCATCGATACCCACTGCCAACCCGCTGGTAATCGTGAAACCGGCCTGTGCCAGGTAACGGGAAAACGCCGCGGCGGTATCGAGGGCTGGCGGTGAAGCGCGCCTGCTTCCCACAATTGCCAGCTGCGGGCGCTCGAGCAGGGCAGGGTCGCCGGCGACAAACAGCAATGGCGGGGCGTCATCGATTTCCCGCAGCAGCGGCGGGTAACCAGGTCCGTCAAACATCAGTAAATGCTGGCCCGGCTGCTCTAGCCAGGCCATCGCCGCCAGCGCTCCGTCGCGCACTTCGGCACTGCGCCGCGCGTCGATTGCTGCCTGGGGAATGCCCAACGCGCGCCAGGCGCCGGCGGGTGCGCACAGGGCAGAAGATGCGCTGCCAAACGCCTCCAGCAACGTGCAGAAACGCCGCAGGCCGGTGTCCGGCAAACGGTGCAGACGCAGCCGCGCCTCCAGTTCAGCCGGCGCAACAGGCGACGAATGGTGATTCGACATGGGGATCATCCTTGATCTGAAAAAGGGCCATCGGCGTGGCACAAGCTGTGGATAACTGTGTTGATAACGGTTTGACAACCTGTCTATCGAATAGCCGACAAGCAGGCCCTGAAAACCCTAGACGAGCTTTCACAGGTGCTGAAATCCACGTTTGCCTTTATTATGTGTGCTCAGGTGCGACACGCGTAGCGTGTCTCCTCCACCAAGCTGTATGGCCAGCTTGATGGGATTTCTGCAAGGAAATCGAATACTTGGGTATTCATCCCCAAGAAACAAAACCAACCCAGAAGTCCACTGCCTTCAAGGGCTTACCGCTGCGGCGGATGGCAAACCCCAAGGTCGTTCAGCTCTCGGTAGCACGACCGCAGAACCGGTACTCCCGGTTTTGGAGAGCCTCTTAGACTTAACCCACGCGGGAGTGTAGATCCCCGCAGGGGTCACCTCCTGCTCGTTTTCATTGCAGGAGGTAACAAATAACCGACCAACGGTCATTACCGTCTTGGCTCGGCTTTTCCTCAGGAGACATGAGCGGAAGCTCTGTCTGTCATTGTCCAACTGCCGCCCGCACGGAGCAGTAGCGGACTCGTTGTACGACCAACGGTAGCCTACGACGGCATGCACTACTGGCAACGGTGGTGTGTGAAGCCCGTCTGACAATGTAGCCCCCATCTCGGGTGCATTCTCTCCGCGAGGAGGGGTGCAGAGACTCGGAGCAGTGCCGGGTTAAGGCGCTAGGCTGACTGGTATGGGCAACATATGTGAACTACTGATAAACACCGTAAACATAGCCAAGCCAAAGCTGCTGACAGGCTTGAACCAAAAGGTACGTGATCGGTTATTCCCGTCTGAGCTGGGGATACGTCGTCTTCCGAGATCACCGGTGAAAAAGGTAGGTCCTAACCCAGTCGTGTGACAGACAGGGAACGTGGTAAGCCCGTATCGCTGCCCTTTGGGCAGGTGAACCGTAAGGAACACTGTTGGCGGTGCGGGTATGGGATCGCAGAGAAAGCGAACGCCAGGTTGTAATGGCTTGGATAGGGGTTGGAACATCACCCCACGGGAAACCGGGCAGACTTCTGCGTGGTCTTCTGCCGCAATGACTCTGACTGAGACCGTCTCATCAACTTCAGGGCTGGCTTCATTGGCCCTTGATCTTCCAACCCTGACGGGGTGCATACGCCCCTCAGGGGTACGTGCGCATTCCGCTCGGGTGGTATCACTTTGAGAGGAAAGCAGCATGAAAGAGCTTAGCCAGCAAGGTGAGCCTGCGCTTTCCGGCACTCCGCAACAATGGCACGACGTCGATTGGCGTCGGGTTCAACGGAATGTCCGGGAAATGCAGGTGCGAATTGCGAAGGCTTGTCGGGAAGGCAAATGGCGCAGGGTTAAATCCCTGCAACGAATGCTTACTCGCTCGAAGTCGGCCAGATACTTGGCTGTACGGAGAGTCACGGAAAATCAGGGAAGCCGTACGGCGGGAGTCGATAGGCAACTCTGGGACACACCCATCGCGAAATGGAACGCGGTTGGTCAGTTGAAGACGCGGGGTTACCGGGCTCGGCCACTACGGCGAGTCTACATCCCGAAGTCGGATGGACGGGAACGCCCATTGGGCATACCGACCATGACGGATAGGGCTATGCAAGCGCTGTATATGCTGGCCCTGTCTCCCATCGCCGAAACCCATGGCGATCCTAATAGCTACGGCTTCAGGATCGAACGTTGTACGGCGGATGCGATGGCGCAGCTCTTCCTGTGTCTTTCCAAACAGGCTTCCGCCTGTTGGGTTTTGGACGCAGACATCGAAGGGTTCTTCGACAACATCAACCACGAATGGCTGCTAAGGAATGCCCCTACGGATACCCGGATGCTTCAGCAGTGGTTAAAGGCTGGAGTCATCCACAAGGGGCAGTTGCACGCAACGGACGCAGGCACGCCACAAGGGGGAATTATCTCCCCGGTGTTGGCAAATCTGGCACTGGATGGTCTGGAAACACTCCTCAAGCAATACCTAGGAGTGGCAAGGGCGAAGAAACTGAAGGTGAATGTGGTGCGATACGCAGATGACTTCGTGATTACTGGCACCTCCTCGGAGGTGCTTGAGAACGAAGTAAAACCTTGGGTAGAACAGTTCCTCGCGACGCGAGGGCTGCGGTTGTCACTCAAGAAAACGCGTGTTGCTCACATCGACGAAGGCTTCGACTTCCTTGGATGGAGTTTCCGGAAATACGAAGGAACGTTACTGATCAAGCCGAGCAAGAAGAACGTTAAGGCGTTCTATAGCAAGGTTCGAGAGGTGATCGACTCTCACAAGACGGTGAGGCAGGACGACTTGATCCGAATGCTAAACCCGATGCTGAGAGGGTGGGCTCTGTACCACCAGCCAGTAGTTGCCAAACAAGCGTACAGCCGTATGGACAACAGAGTGTTTATCAAACTCTGGCGATGGGCAAAGAGGCGGCACCCAAACAAGTCCCTCGACTGGGTCAGGAAGAAGTATTTTCGGGCCTCAGGGGACAGGAAATGGGTGTTCGCGACCACAGTATTGGAGGAAAATGGGACGAAACGGGAGTTCGAGTTGTACTCGCTTGCGAGTACTCCGATCGAGCGGCACAGAAAGGTGAGTGGGGAATATAACCCCTACGATCCAGCCATGGAGGCCATGGGCGAGAAACTCCGGATGGACCGGATGCTGAATAAGCTGAAGTACCGGAAACAAATCGGAAATTTATTCGCCAGCCAGAACGGCCTGTGCCTGCTTTGCAAACAACCGATCACCAAGGAAACAGGGTGGCACGACCACCACATCATCCACCGGGCCGTAGACGGTGGTGACGCTTTGGCCAATCGGGTACTCTTGCATCCTAATTGTCACAACCAGCTCCACACGCGTGGTCTGCACGTGAGCAAACCGGCTTCCATTGGAAGCTTGGTGAAGGCTTGAGCCGTATGCGCTGAAAGGCGCACGTACGGTTCTTAGGGGGGAGCTGGCCAGTAATGGCCGGTTCCCACCCGACTTTTCAACCAAACGCACAGTGACTGCCTGACCTTATGGCCATCTTGAACATTCTCGAATTCCCCGACCCGCGCCTGCGCACCATCGCCAAGCCGGTGACGGTGTTCGACGACGCCCTGCGTCAGCTGATCGACGACATGTTTGAAACCATGTACGAAGCCCCCGGCATCGGCCTGGCCGCGACCCAGGTCAACGTGCACCAGCAGGTCGTGGTGATGGACCTCAGCGAAGACCGCAGCGAACCGCGGGTCTTCATCAACCCTACGGTCGAAGAGCTGACCGACGACATGGGCCAGTACCAGGAAGGTTGCCTGTCGGTGCCGGGCTTCTACGAGAACGTCGACCGCCCGCTGCGGGTACGGGTAAAAGCCCAGGACCGCGACGGCAAGCCGTTCGAGCTGGAGTGCGAAGGCTTGCTGGCGGTCTGCGTGCAGCACGAATTCGATCACCTCAACGGCAAGCTGTTCGTCGACTATCTGTCGCAGCTCAAACGCGACCGGATCAAGAAGAAACTGGAAAAGCAGCACCGCCAGCAAGCCTGATCCCCACCTTCCAGAAGGCTTGCTCCGGCAAGCCTTTTTCTTTTTTGAAGCGAGAACTCCATGCGCATCGTCTTTGCAGGCACCCCAGAGTTTGCTGCCGAACACCTCAAGGCCCTGCTCGACAGCCCTTACGAGATCGTGGCCGTCTACACCCAGCCTGACCGCCCTGCCGGCCGTGGCCAGAAGCTGATGCCCAGTGCGGTCAAGGCGCTGGCCGTGGCCCATGGCATCCCGGTACTGCAGCCGCAAACCCTGCGCAACGCCGAGGCGCAAGCTGAACTTGCCGCACTGCAGCCAGACTTGATGGTCGTGGTTGCCTACGGCCTGATTCTGCCGCAGGCGGTGCTGGATATCCCCCGCCTGGGCTGCATCAACAGCCACGCCTCCTTGCTGCCGCGCTGGCGCGGTGCAGCGCCGATCCAGCGTGCCGTGGAAGCCGGCGATACCGAAAGCGGTGTCACCGTGATGCGCATGGAAGCCGGCCTGGATACCGGCCCAATGCTGCTCAAGGTAACCACCCCGATCAGCGCCGAGGACACCGGCGGTAGCCTGCATGACCGCCTTGCGCAAATGGGCCCGCCCGCCGTCGTGCAAGCCATCGCCGGCCTGGCCGACGGGTCGCTGCAAGGCGAGGTGCAAAACGATGCCCTGGCCACTTATGCACACAAGCTGAACAAGGACGAAGCGCGCCTCGACTGGCGCCGCCCGGCCGTCGAACTGGAGCGCCTGATCCGTGCCTTCAACCCCTGGCCGGTGTGCCACAGCACCCTCGATGGCGAGAGCGTGAAGGTGTTGGCAGCCAACGCGGCAGCAGGCAAAGGTGAGCCGGGCGAGATCCTGTCCGCCAGTAAAGATGGCCTGGTGGTTGCCTGTGGTGACCAGGCACTGAGCCTGACCCGCCTGCAACTGCCCGGTGGCAAGGCGCTGAGCTTCAGCGACCTGTTCAACAGCCGCCGCGAGAAGTTCGCCGCCGGCAAGGTACTTGGCCAATGAACCCACGCCTCGCCGCCGCCCGTGCCCTTGCCGCTGTACTCAGCGGCAAGGCTTCATTGAACAGCTCGCTGCCGGCACAACTGGACAAGGTCGATGAGCGCGACCGCGGCCTGACCCAGGACCTGGCGTTCGGCACTGCACGCTGGCAGCCCCGGCTCGACCTGCTGGCCGCCCAGCTGCTGCAGAAGCCGTTCAAAGCCGCAGACGCCGATGTGCAGGCGCTGCTGCTGGTCGGCCTGTACCAGCTGTTCTACACCCGAATTCCGGCCCACGCCGCAATTGGCGAGACCGTAGGTTGTGCCGACAAACTGAAGAAACCCTGGGCCAAGGGCCTGCTCAATGCCGTGCTGCGCCGCGCCCAGCGCGAGGGCGAAGCACTGCTGGCCGGCATGGAGCGCGACCCCGTGGTACGCACCGCCCACCCGCGCTGGCTGCAAAAGGCGCTGAAGGCCTTCTGGCCAGAGCAGTGGGAGGCCATTTGCGCCGCCAACAATGCGCACCCGCCGATGATCTTGCGGGTCAACCGCCGTCATCACAGCCGTGACGCCTACCTGCGCCTGCTGGCCGACGCGGGCGTTGCCGCCAGCGCCTGCCACTACAGCCGCGATGGCATCGTGCTGGCCGAAGCCTGCGACGTACGTGGCCTGCCAGGCTTCGCCGAGGGCTGGGTGAGTGTGCAGGACGAAGCCGCGCAGTTGTCCGCTGACTTGCTGGAGCTGGCCGCCGGCCAACGCGTGCTCGACGCCTGTTGCGCGCCCGGCGGCAAAACCTGCCACCTGCTGGAAGCCGAACCAGGCCTGGCTCACCTGACAGCCATCGACCTTGAGGCCAAGCGCCTGACCCGGGTGCGCGAGAACCTCGACCGCCTGCAGCTCGATGCCGAGCTGATCGCCTGCGACGCCCGCGACACTGCCAGCTGGTGGGACGGCAAACCGTTCCAGCGCATCTTGCTGGACGCCCCCTGCTCGGCCACTGGCGTGATCCGCCGCCACCCGGATATCAAGCTGACCCGCCAGGCCGACGACATTCCGGCCCTGGCCGCCCTGCAAGGTGAACTGCTCGATGCCCTGTGGCCGACACTGGAAGTGGGCGGCATGCTGCTGTATGCCACGTGCTCCAGCCTGCCGACCGAGAACACGCAAGTGATCGAGGCCTTCCTCGCCCGCACCCCCGGCGCGCGGGAGCTGGACCTGGCCACCGAGGCCGGCCTGCGCCAGCCTTACGGCCGCCAGTTGCTGGCCCAGGAAGGCGGCCACGACGGGTTCTACTATGCCAAGCTGATCAAGATCGCCGCCTCGCGCGGGTAAGCACAAAGGGTAGGGAGTAGCGGATGAAAATCATCATCCTCGGCGCAGGGCAAGTGGGCGGTACGCTGGCAGAGCACCTGGCCAGCGAAGCCAACGACATTACCGTGGTCGATACCGACGGCGACCGCCTGCGCGACCTGGGCGACCGCCTGGACATCCGCACCGTGCAAGGCCGCGGCTCGCTGCCGACGGTGCTGCGCCAGGCCGGTGCCGACGACGCCGACATGCTGGTGGCGGTAACCAACAGCGACGAAACCAATATGGTTGCCTGCCAGGTGGCCTATTCGCTGTTCCACACCCCGACCAAGATTGCCCGGGTACGCGAGTCGGCCTACCTGACCCGTGAAGAGCTGTTCGACAATGACCACATCCCGGTCGACGTGCTGATCAGCCCCGAGCAGGTGGTGACCAACTACATCAGGCGCCTGATCGAACACCCAGGGTCGCTGCAGGTGATCGACTTCGCCGAAGGCAAGGCGCAGCTGGTGGCCGTGAAGGCTTACTACGGCGGGCCGCTGGTGGGCCAGCAACTGCGCCAGATCCGCGCGCACATGCCTAACGTGGATACCCGTGTGGCCGCCATTTTCCGCCGCGACCGGCCAATCACCCCGCGTGGCGACACGGTGATCGAAGCCGATGACGAGGTGTTCTTCATTGCCGCGAAAAAAGACATCCGGGCAGTGATGGGCGAGTTGCGTCGCATCGACCAGACCAACAAGCGCATCGTCATTGCCGGTGGTGGCCAAATTGGCGAGCGCCTGGCCGAAGCCATCGAAAGCCGCTATCAGGTGAAGATCATCGAGATGAGCCCGGCCCGCTGCCGGCACCTGTCCGATACGCTAGACAGCACCGTGGTGTTGCAGGGTAGCGCCTCGGACAGGGACCTGATGCTGGAAGAAAACATCGCCGACGCCGATATCTTCCTGGCCCTGACCAACGACGACGAAGCCAACATCATGTCGTCGCTGCTGGCCAAGCGCCTGGGTGCAGGCAAGGTGATGACCATCATCAACAACCCAGCCTACGTCGACCTGGTGCAGGGGGGTGAGATCGACATTGCCATCAGCCCGCAGCTGGCGACCATCGGCACCCTGCTGGCCCACGTGCGCCGGGGCGACATTGTCAGCGTGCACTCGCTGCGCCGTGGCGCAGCCGAAGCGATCGAGGCGGTGGCCCATGGCGATGCCAAGTCGAGCAAGGTCGTTGGCAAGGCGATAGCGGACATCAACCTGCCACCGGGTACCACGATCGGCGCGATCATCCGTGCCGAAGAGGTCATGATTGCCCACGACAACACCCTGATCGAATCGGGTGACCATGTGATCCTGTTCGTTGTGGATAAAAAGCACATTCGCGATGTGGAGAAGCTGTTCCACGTCGGCTTGAGTTTCTTCTAGGAGCAAAGGGCATGCGCGAGTCGCTGGAGAAGATGCTGGCCAAGGGTGTGGATAACCCGTTGCTGCGTTTCGGGCTGGGCAAGGCCTGGCTGGATGAAGGTAACGGGGCTGAAGCTGCGGTGCACCTGGCGCGCTGTGTAGAGCAGGACCCGAAGTACTCGGCAGCCTGGAAGCTGCTGGGCAAGGCCTGTCAGTTGCAGGGTGACCTGGCGGCGGCGCGCAAGGCCTGGGAGGATGGGATCGTGGCGGCACAGGCCCACGGGGACAAGCAGGCCGAGAAAGAGATGACCGTTTTTCTCAAGAAGCTGAACAAGGCTTGAGATAGCCGGGGCTGCTTTGCAGCCCATCGCAGGCAAGCCAGCTCCCACAGGGACCGCAGCAGGGCTGACAGCTGTTTGCCGCAAGATGTGCAGCGCCTGTAAGCCCTGATGCGATCCCTGTGGGAGCTGGCGTGCCAGCGAATGGGGCGCAGAGCGCCCCCAGAGATCTCAATACCAGCGCGGCTCGCCAGCCGGGCGCTTCTTGAAGCGCTTCATGCTCCACATGTACTGGCTCGGGTACTCGCGCACATAACGCTCGACCACCTTGCTCATCGCCGCCGCCGACTCATTCACGTCGGTGCTGTACATCGCTTGCGGCGCAGCTTCGAGAAACACCTTGAAACCCGAGCCATCCGGCAGGCGCAAGGCATGCAGGAACACCCCCACCGCCTTGCCGCCCGCCAGCATGTTCGGCACGAACTTGCTGGTCAGTGCCTGGGTACCGAGAAATGGCACGAACACGCCAGCCGATTCGGCCGGCTCCGGGTCAGCGGGGATGCCCACCTGGCCGCCCCGGCGCACCTCCTTGATCACGCTGAGAATGCCTTCCTTGGTCGAAGGCGCAACGCGGTTGCCCATCTGTACGCGCTGCTCACGCAGCAGGTCATCCACAGCCTTGAGCTTGGGCGGGCGGTAGAAAATGATCGGCTTGCACTGGTTGCAATAGAAGTGGTTGAGCACCTCCCAGTTACCCAGGTGGCTGGTGATGCCCACCACGCCCTTGCCAGAGGCCAGGGCTTGCTCCAGCACTTCCAGGCCGTGCACTTCCTTGACCAGTTCCAGCGAGCGCTGTGGCGGCCAGATCCAGGCACAGGCGCTTTCCACAAACGACTTGCCAATGTCCCGCAAGGCTTGGCCAACCAGTTGCTCACGGGCAACCGGGTCCATCTCGGGGAAACACTTGGCCAGGTTGATGCGCACCACGTTGCGTGAACCGTTGGGGATCTTCCACATCAGCCAGCCGATGCCGGCGCCCACGCGCTGTACAGCGCCCCAGGGCAGCTTGGCAAACAGGCGCAGCACCCCGACCATCAGGGCGCCCTTGAACTTTTCCACAGGCGAATTCCTTATTTCAGCAAGGCGCGCATTGTAACCCTTCAACGAACCAGGGCGGCGTAACGATCGCAATCGATGGTGTGGTCCATGACCATGCCGGTGGCTTGCATGAAGGCATAGCAGATGGTCGGGCCGACAAAGGTGAAGCCGGCTTTCTGCAGCGCCTTGCTCATGGCCTTGGCCTCATCGGTGACCGCCGGCACGTCAGCGCGGCCCTGGAAGTGATTGATCTTCGGGGCACCGCCCACGAACGACCACAGCCATTCGGCGGGGTTATCCACAGCCAGCCAGGCCTGCGCATTGCGCCGGGCAGCCTTGAGTTTGAGGCGGTTGCGGATGATCCCGGGGTCCTGCATCAGCGCTTCGATGCGTTCGTCGCTGAGGGTGGCCAGTTTGACCGGGTCGAACCCGTGCATCACCTCGCGGTAACGCTCGCGTTTGCGCAAAACGGTGATCCATGAAAGCCCGGCCTGGAACCCTTCGAGCAAAAGCATCTCGAACAGCAACGCCGGATCGCGCTGCGGCTTTCCCCATTCCTGGTCATGGTAGGCCTGGTACAACGGATCGTCGGTACACCAAAAGCAGCGTGGCATAAGGCTCCAATGAGTAGAGGGCGAGGCGAATCAGGTTATACTCCCGCTCTTTACATCCGCATCCCCAGATACAGGTGAATTTCGTGAGCCAGCCTACGCCAGCCGTGCGTACCTTCCAAGACCTGATCCTCGCCCTGCAAAACTACTGGGCAGCTCAAGGTTGTGTGGTGCTTCAGCCCTACGATATGGAAGTAGGCGCCGGCACTTTCCACACCGCAACGTTCCTGCGCGCCGTGGGTCCAGAAACCTGGAACGCCGCCTACGTGCAGCCTAGCCGTCGCCCTGCCGACGGGCGGTATGGCGAAAACCCCAACCGCCTGCAGCACTACTACCAGTTCCAGGTGGTGCTCAAGCCGAACCCGGCCAACTTCCAGGAGCTGTACCTGGGCTCGCTGAAAGCCATTGGCCTGGACCCGCTGGTGCACGACATTCGCTTTGTCGAAGACAACTGGGAATCGCCGACCCTCGGCGCCTGGGGCCTGGGCTGGGAAATCTGGCTGAACGGCATGGAAGTCACCCAGTTCACCTACTTCCAGCAGGTAGGTGGCATCGAGTGCTACCCGGTCACCGGTGAAATCACCTACGGCCTCGAACGCCTGGCCATGTACATCCAGGGCGTCGATTCGGTCTATGACCTGGTGTGGGCCGACGGCCCGTTCGGCAAGGTCACCTACGGTGACGTGTTCCACCAGAACGAGGTGGAGCAGTCGACCTATAACTTCGAACACGCCAACGTCGACAAGCTGTTCGAACTGTTCGACTTCTACGAAAGCGAAGCCAACCGCCTGATCAAGCTGGAGCTGCCGCTGCCGACCTATGAAATGGTGTTGAAGGCCTCGCATACCTTCAACCTGCTGGACGCCCGCCGCGCCATCTCGGTGACCGAGCGCCAGCGCTACATCCTGCGTGTGCGTACCCTGGCCCGGGACGTGGCGCAAAGCTATCTGCAAGCCCGCGCACGCCTGGGCTTCCCGATGGCCACCCCCGAACTGCGTGACGAAGTGTTGGCTAAGCTGGAGGCTGCACAATGAGTGCTCAAGATTTCCTGGTAGAACTGGGCACCGAAGAGCTGCCTCCCAAGGCCCTCGCCAGCCTCGGCGACGCCTTCCTGGCCGGCGTCGAAAAGGGCCTGCAGGCCGCTGGCCTGAACTACACCGGCAAGCAGGTCTATGCTGCGCCGCGTCGCCTGGCCGTGCTGATTCGCCAGCTGGACGTGCAGCAGCCTGACCGCAGCATCAACATCGACGGCCCCCCCCTGCAGGCTGCTTTCAAAGACGGCGAGCCGACCCAGGCTGCCCTGGGCTTTGCCAAGAAGTGCGGTGTAGAGCTGGCCGAAATCGACCAGAGCGGCCCCAAGCTGCGTTTCTCCCAGCACATCCCAGGCAAAGCGACCGTCGGCTTGCTGCCGACCATCGTCGAGGACTCGCTGAACGATCTGCCCATTCCCAAGCGCATGCGCTGGGCCGCCAGCCGTGAAGAGTTCGTGCGCCCGACCCAATGGCTGGTCATGCTGCTGGGCGACCAGGTGGTCGATTGCACCATCCTGTCGCAGAAGGCCGGCCGTGAATCCCGTGGCCACCGCTTCCACCACCCGGAAAACGTGCTCATCACTGCCCCCGCCAACTACGTCGAAGACCTGCGCAAAGCCTACGTGCTGGCCGACTTCGCCGAGCGCCGCGAGCTGATCAGCAAGCGTACCGCAGAGCTGGCCATGCAGCAGGAAGGTACGGCCATCGTGCCACCGGCGCTGCTGGACGAAGTGACCGCGCTGGTCGAGTGGCCGGTGCCGCTGGTGTGCTCGTTCGAGGAGCGTTTCCTCGAAGTGCCGCAGGAAGCCCTGATCACCACCATGCAGGACAACCAGAAGTACTTCTGCCTGCTGGACAGCGAAGGCAAGCTGCTGCCGCGCTTCATCACCGTGGCCAACGTTGAAAGCCGCGACCCGAAGCAGATCGTGCAAGGCAACGAGAAAGTCGTGCGCCCACGCCTGACCGACGCCGAATTCTTCTTCAAGCAGGACAAGAAGCAGCCGCTGGAAACCTTCAACGAGCGCCTCAAGAACGTGGTCTTCCAGGCTCAACTGGGCACTGTGTACGACAAGGCCGAGCGCGTTTCCAAACTGGCTGCCTTCATCGCCCCGCTGATCGGCGGCGACGCCCAGCGCGCCGGCCGGGCCGGCCTGCTGTCGAAATGCGACCTGGCCACTGAAATGGTCGGCGAATTCCCGGAGATGCAGGGTGTTGCCGGTTACTACTACGCGCTCAACGACGGTGAGCCGCAAGACGTTGCCCTGGCGCTGAACGAGCAGTACATGCCACGCGGTGCTGGTGCCGAGCTACCGCAAACCCTCACCGGTGCCGCCGTGGCCATCGCCGACAAGCTCGACACCCTGGTGGGCATCTTCGGCATCGGCATGCTGCCAACCGGCAGCAAAGACCCGTACGCCCTGCGCCGTGCAGCGCTGGGTGTGCTGCGTATCCTGATCGAGAAGCAGCTGGACCTGAACCTGACCGGTGCGGTGGAATTCGCGGTCAAGCAGTTCGGTGCCAAGGTCAAGGCTGCCGGCCTGGCCGAGCAGGTGCTGGAGTTCATCTTCGACCGCCTGCGTGCGCGTTACGAAGACGAAGGCATCGACGTGGCCACCTACCTGTCGGTACGTGCCCTGCAGCCAGGCTCGGCGCTGGACTTCGACCAGCGTGTACAGGCGGTGCAAGCGTTCCGCAAGCTGCCCGAAGCCGAGGCCCTGGCCGCGGTCAACAAGCGTGTGTCGAACCTGCTGAGCAAGGCCGAAGGCGCCATCGCCGAGCAGGTCGAGCCGAAGTACTTCGACAATGCCAACGAGTTCTCGCTGTACTCGGCCATCCAGCAGGCCGACCAGGCCGTGCAACCGATGGCTGCTGCACGGCAGTACAGCGAATCGCTGGCCCGCCTGGCAGCCCTGCGCGACCCGGTTGATGCCTTCTTCGAGGCGGTCATGGTCAACGCCGAAGACGCCAAGGTACGTGCCAACCGCTACGCCCTGCTCAGCCGCCTGCGCGGCCTGTTCCTGGGTGTGGCCGACATCTCGTTGCTGGGGTAAGCCTTGAAACTGCTGATTCTCGACCGTGACGGGGTGATCAACTACGACTCCGACGCCTACATCAAGACGCTGGAAGAGTGGGTCCCGATCCCAGGCTCGGTCGCAGCGATCGCGCAGTTGAGCAAGGCGGGCTGGACGGTGGCCGTGGCCACCAACCAGTCCGGTATCGCCCGTGGCTATTACCCGCTGGCAACCCTCGAGGCCATGCACGCGCGCCTGCGCGCGCTGGTGGCCGAGCAGGGCGGCGAGGTTGGCCACATCGTGTATTGCCCGCACGGCCCGGATGAAGGCTGCGATTGCCGCAAGCCCAAGCCAGGCATGCTGCGGGCGATCGCCGAGCATTACCAGGTCGGCCTTGAAGGCGTCTGGTTCGTTGGCGACAGCAAAGGCGACCTGGAGGCCGCCCTGGCCGTCGGTGCACAACCCGTGTTGGTGAAAACCGGCAAAGGTGAGCGGACCCTGGCAAAAGGTGTTCCGGAAACTACACTGATTTTCGACGATCTGGCAGCTATCGCCAGAGAACTAATTTAAACAGTGCGCCTGCGGGCGCATTTTTCTCAGGCGGGCATGCCCCGCAATGGTACAAGCCACTATGTCGATCCTGCAGGCGATCAGAATCTTTCTTTTTTACCTGCTGCTGGGCACCAGTTCGTTGCTGTGGTGCTCGCTGAGCTTTTTCGTCGCGCCGTTTCTGTCGTTCCCCAAGCGCTACAAGTTCATCAATGTGTACTGGTGCCGCTGCGCCTTGTTCCTCGTGCGGACGATTTTGGGCATCGACTACAAGATCACCGGTGCCGAGAACGTGCCGGCCGAGCCTTGTGTGATCCTGTCGAACCACCAAAGCACCTGGGAAACATTCTTCCTGTCGCAGTACTTCTCGCCGCTTAGCCAGGTGCTCAAGCGCGAACTGCTGTACGTGCCGTTCTTCGGCTGGGCCATGGCCATGCTGCGGCCGATCGCGATCAACCGCGACAACCCGAAGGAGGCACTGCGCCAGGTCGCGAGCAAGGGCGATGAGCTGCTCAAGCAGAAGACCTGGGTGCTGATCTTCCCGGAGGGCACCCGCGTGCCGTTCGGCACGGTCGGCAAGTTCTCGCGCGGGGGCACCGCGCTGGCAGTGAATGCCGGGCTGCCGGTACTGCCGATTGCCCACAACGCCGGCAAGTTCTGGCCGAAAACCGGTTGGGGCAAGCGCTCGGGCACCATCGAGGTGGTGATTGGCGAGCCGATGTACGCCAACGGCACCGGGCCACGGGCCATTGCCGAGCTCAACGACCGCGCTCAGGCGTGGAACGAAGCAACCCAGCGGGCCATGGGCTCGCTGCCGCCAGCAGCAGAAAAATCGCAGGAGCAGATGGCGTGATATCTGTGGATAACTTGTGAGCACTTTTTCGTTGAAATGCTTGAAGTAAGCGCTAAGTTATTGAATTGGCTGTTTATTTTTGCGTATGACATTTTTCTGAAAAGCGTGCATAAGTTTTTTCGGGGCATAAGAAAACCGGCTTTTACAGCCGGTTTTTTTTATGGGCTCCATTTGAAGTATGCAGAGCTTTGTGTAGGAGCGGCCTTGTGTCGCGATGGGCCGCAAAGCGGCCCCGGCAATGTGTGCATCAAGGCAGAAATCCTGGGGCCGCTGCGCGGCCCATCGCGACACAAGGCCGCTCCTACAAGGATCCGCGCCAGCTTTCAGATCTTGTCGATATCCACATCCTTGGTTTCTTTCAGGCAGAAAATCCCCACCACAAGGCTGATGCCGGTCACCAGGATCGGGTACCACAGCCCGTAGAAAATGTCCCCGGTGTACACCACCAGTGCAAACGACACGGTGGGCAGGAAGCCGCCGAACCAGCCGTTGCCAATGTGGTAGGGCAGCGACATCGAGGTGTAGCGAATGCGCGTCGGGAACAGCTCGACCATCACTGCGGCCAATGGGCCGTAGGTCATGGTCGCGATCAGGATCATCGCCACGATCAGCACCACGACCATCACCTGGTTGACCTGCGCGGGGTCAGCCTTGGCCGGGTAGCCTGCCTGCTCCACTGCCGCACGCATCGCGGCTTCGTCAAAGCCGTTGATGGTCTTGTCGCCCACATTCACCACTACCTCGCTGCCGGCTACGCTGACCGAGCTGTAAGGCAGGCCCTGTTTGACCAGGAAGGTCTTGACCTTGTCGCACGGGCTGTCGAAACGGGCCTTGCCGACCGGGTCGAACTGGAACGTGCAGCCTTGCGGATCAGCAGTGACCACGATCGGCGCCTGGCGGCTGGCGGCGTCAATTTGTGGGTTGGCATAGTGGCTCAAGGCCTTGAACAGCGGGAAGTACAGCACCGTGGCCAGCAGCAAGCCCAGCATCAGGATCGGTTTGCGCCCGATACGGTCCGACAGCCAGCCAAAAAACACGAAGAACGGCGCACCGATCACCACGCTGATGATCAGCAGGGTATTGGCCTGGGCCGGGTCTACCTTCAGCATCTGGGTCATGAAGAACAGCACGTAGAACTGCGCGGTGTAGAAGGTCACCGCTTGCCCGGCATTGATACTGAACAGTGCAGTCAGTACGACTTTGAGGTTCGGCCACGAGGTGAACGACTCCCGGATCGGCGACTTGCTGACCTTGCCCTGGGCCTTCATTTTCACGAAGGCTGGCGACTCATGCATGCTCATGCGGATCCAGGTGGAAATGCCCAGCAGCACGATCGACAGCAGGAACGGCAGGCGCCAGCCCCAGGTTTCGAACTGATCGCCACTGACATAGCGGCTGCCCAGTACCACCAGCAACGACAATAACAGGCCTAGGGTGGCGGTGGACTGAATGAAGCCGGTGTGGAAACCGCGCTTGCCCGGGGGGGCATGTTCGGCCACATAAGTGGCTGCACCACCGTACTCCCCGCCCAGCGCCAGGCCCTGCAGCATGCGCAGCATCACCAGAATGATCGGTGCGGCGATGCCGATGCTGGCATACGTAGGCAGCAAGCCCACGGCAAAAGTGGACAGCCCCATCAGCACGATGGTGACCAGGAAGGTGTATTTGCGCCCGATCATGTCACCCAGGCGGCCGAACACCAATGCACCGAACGGCCGCACAAGAAAGCCGGCAGCGAAGGCCATGAGGGCGAAGATGAAAGCGGTGGTGTCGTTCACACCCGCAAAGAACTGCTTGCTGATGACCGCTGCCAACGCGCCATAGAGAAAAAAGTCATACCACTCGAACACCGTCCCGAGGGATGACGCGAAAATGATCTTGCGTTCTTCACGACGGTTGGAACTGCCGGCCGCCACAGCCTGCTCTTGAATGTAATCCGACATCGTTGCTGTCCTCGGCCCGCAGGCCACAGTGATTATTCTTGTTGTTCCACTGTCGGCAGCCTTCGACCGCAAGCTGCCGCTACTGCACGCACCCGGGTCAGGGCGTCGGTAACGCGTCTTCGTTCAGGTAGGTCTGGGTAGCAGCTCCTTTGAGAATCAGTTGTGCCGCCTTTTCGGCGATCATCAGGGTGGGGGAACAGGTATTGCCTGAGGTGATCTGCGGCATGATCGAGGCATCGGCCACGCGCAGGCCGGGGATGCCATGCACGCGCAGCTGGTTATCCACAACGTCCATCGCACCATTGCCCATGCGGCAGGTACCCACCGGGTGGAAAATGGTAGTGCCGATCTTGCCGGCAGCCTCGATCAGGTCCTGTTCGCTTTGCAGGGCCGCGCCAGGCAGATATTCCTCGGGCTCGAATACGGCCAGGGCAGGGGCCTGAACGATGCGCCGGGTAAGGCGGATGGCATCGGCGGCCACCTGCAGGTCCTGGGGGTCGCTCAGGTAGTTGGGGTCGATCAGCGGCGTGCTGTGCATGTCGGTGCTGCGGATATCGATACGCCCACGGCTGGCCGGGCGCAGGTTGCAGACCGAGGCGGTAAAGGCCGGGAAGCGGTGCAACGGCTCGCCGAAGCGCTCCAGCGACAGCGGCTGCACGTGGTACTGCAGGTTGGCGGTGGCCTGGTCGGGGCTGGACCGCACGAACGCGCCCAACTGGCTCGGGGCCATGGCCAGTGGGCCGCTGCGGTCGTAGAGGTAGCGCAGGCCCATGCCCATCTTGCCCCACAGGCTGTTGGCCATCTGGTTCAAGGTGCGGGTATTGCGGATCTGGTAGATCAGCCGCAATTGCAGGTGGTCCTGCAGGTTGCCACCCACGCCAGGCATGTGGTGGCGCACGCCAATACCCAGGTTTTCCAGCAATTGCCGGGGGCCGATGCCGGAGCGTTGCAGGATGCCCGGGGAACCGACCGCCCCAGCACACAGCACGATCTCGCGGCGACCCGCAAACTCGTGCCAGGCGCCTTGCCAGAATGCTTTCACCGCACGTGCGCGGGTATTGTTGAGCAGCACCTGGTCAACCTGCACACCCGTAAGCACGGTGAGGTTGGCGCGGTGCTGAACCGGCCGCAGAAACGCCTTGGAGGCATTCCAGCGCACGCCACTGCGTTGGTTGACCTGGAAATAACCACACCCCTGGTTATCGCCGGTGTTGAAGTCATCCACCTTGGCGATGCCGCTTTGCTCGGCGGCGTCGCGGAAGGCATCCAGTATCGGCCAGCTGTAGCGCTGGCGTTCGACCCGCCACTCGCCACCGCCACCGTGGTGCTCGCTGGCGCCAGCAAAGTGGTTTTCACTGGCCTTGAACAGCGGCAGCACGTCCTTCCAGGCCCAGCCGGGGTTGCCCTGTTCGGCCCAGTGGTCGTAGTCGGCAGCCTGGCCACGCATATAGATCATGCCATTGATGGAAGAGCAGCCGCCCAGCACCTTGCCCCGCGGGTAGCCCAATGCGCGCCCACCCAGGCCGGGCTGGGCTTGGGTCTTGAAGCACCAGTCGGTGCGCGGGTTGCCAATGCAGTAGAGGTAACCCACGGGAATGTGAATCCAGGGATAGTTGTCCCGCCCGCCCGCTTCCAGCAGCAGCACGCGGCAACCAGGGTCGGCGGACAAGCGGTTGGCCAGCAGGCACCCGGCGGGGCCGGCGCCTACCACCACGTAATCGAAGACAGAATCGGCTGATGGCATGTGCAACCTCGGGCCTGATTATTATTCTTGTCCCGATCCATCTTAGTGCGTAATTTCGTGGGTGAAACACGCGATTTCGCGCAGCGGTTGTGCGTTTTAGCACAGCGGCAACTCTGTACAGGCCTCTTCGCGGGTTCACCCGCGAAAGGGGCCCACTAACAGCCACAAGGATCAGCATGTTCGACTGGAACGATCTGCGATTTTTCCTCGAGTTGCAGCGCAGCGGCCGCCTGCTTACCGCCGCCAAGCGCCTCAATACCACCCACAGCACCGTGGCCCGGCACATCGAGCGCATCGAGGAAAGCCTGGGCACGGCGTTGTTCGTGCAACACGCCCAAGGCTATGAGCTGACCCCTGCGGGCCAGGCCCTGCTCAAGCACGCCGAAGCCATGGAGAACGTCGCCCTGCTGGCCCAGGAAGAAATTACCCAGGCCATCACCCCGCTGGGCAAGATCCGCCTGGGGGTCACCGAAGGCATTGGCATCATGTTCTTCACCCCGCGCATGAACGCGCTGTTCGAGCGCTACCCCGGGCTGGAAGTGGAGCTGGTGGCAGTGCCGAGGTTCGTCAGCATCCTCAACCGCGAAGCCGAGATCAGTATTCACCTGGAGCGGCCCAACGCCGACCTGCTGATCACGCGCAAACTCACCGACTACCGCCTGGCCCTGTATGCCAGCCAGGGCTACCTCGACCGCGCACCACCCCTGCGCAACCGCGAAGATCTGGCCCGCCACAGCTGGATCGGCTACGTCGACGACCTGCTGTTCAGCCAGGAGCTGCTGTTTCTCAACAGCTTCTGCCGGGCGCCCAATGTGGTCTTCCGCAGCACCAGCGTGATTGCCCAGCAGGTGGCCGCACGTGCTGGGCTGGGCATTGCAGTGCTGCCCAACTACATGACCCGGCACGACCCGACCCTGGTCCGCGTACTGCCTGGCGAAACCATCCAGCGCAGTTACTGGATCTGTACCCGCCGCGAGCTGCACAAGTCGGTGCGCCTGCGGGTCGTATGGGATTACCTGCTGGCGCTGTGCGCAGAGCAACAGGGCGAGCTGTTAGCTCAGTAATGCCTTGCTGGCCAGCAGCAGGGCTGCGGCGCAACCTGCCACGGCAAACATCTGCTGCAGCCGTGGGCCGGCCAACCTGGCCGCCAGGGGGCGCGCCAGCAGCAAGCCAAGCACGGCGCCGACAGCGAACGGGCCACCCACTTGCCAATGCAGGACACCTGCAAGGCTGGCACTGATCACACTGCCGGCAGACACCAAGGCAATCACCGCCAGCGACGTGGATACGATCGTGGCCATGCGCAGGTTGGTATAGCGGTTGAGCGCCGGAATGATCACGAACCCGCCCCCCACACCGAGCAGGCCAGACAGCAAGCCGGACAGCGCACCGGTGAATGCCAGGGCGCGAGCGCAGGGCAGGGTCCAGCGCAAGCGGCCCTGCAGCGGGTTCAGCACACAAGGCTCGATAAAGCGATGCGCATCGTTGGCTTCGCCACGCAGCTCCCTGGCCGCCTTGCGCCAGATACGCAGACAGGCGTAGGTGAGCACACCGGCGAACACCAGTTGCAACGGCGTATTGGGCAAACGGTGCGCCAGCATCAACCCCAGTGGCGCTGCCGCCACCCCGATCAAGGCGATGAACAGTGCCGCCCGATAGCGCACCAGGCCGCGACGCAAACCCAGTACCGCGCCCACGGCTGCCGCCAGGCCAACCGCCAACAAGCCGACCGGTGCCGCCTCGACCATCGACAGGCCAAGGCCGAACACCAACAGGGGCACGGCAAGAATGCCTCCGCCGGCGCCCGTCAACGCCAGCACGGCGCCGATGATGGCCCCCAGGGCGGCGCCAAGCAGTTGAGTTTCGATCACTGCCCGCCCTCTGCTACCAACGGTTGTGGCCGTGCCAGCCACTCCCGCCCCTTGAGCATGCCTTGCCAGTACAGCGGCGGCAGGGCCTGGGCCTTGAGCAGCCAAGCCAGGCGGGTCGGCTTGCGACCGTCCAGCAACCAATTGGGGAAGCTGGGCGCCAGCTTGCCGCCATAGGTGAACTCGGCCAGCACGATCTTGCCGCGCTCGACCGTGAGCGGGCATGAGCCGTAACCGTCGTACTGGGCTAGTGTCTGCAACCGCCCCAGCGCTACCAGCACATTATTGGCCACTACCGGAGCCTGCTTGCGGGCCGCTGCAGCGGTCTTGGCGTTGCTGGTGTTGGCCACATCGCCCAAGGCGTGAACAGTGCTGTACTGGCGATGGCGCAGGGTGTGCGGGTCTACATCGACCCAGCCGGCACTGTCGGCCAATGGGCTTTCACGGATGAAGTCCGGCGCGACTTGCGGCGGAACCACATGCAGCATGTCGAAGGCCTCGACGCGGGTTTCGCTGCTGCCATCGGGCAGGCTACGCACGAAGGTGGCGCGTTGGTTGGGGCCGTCCACGGCGACCAGCCGATGGCTGAAATTGAGGTCCACGGCATATTTTTCGATGTACTGCATCAAGGCAGGCACGTAGTCGGCCACACCGAACAAGACTGCGCCGGCATTGAAGAAGCTGGCTTTGATCGCGCCCAGGTGACCGTGGCGTAGCCAATGGTCGCACGACAGGTACAGCGCCTTCTGTGGCGCGCCGGCGCACTTGATCGGCATGGGCGGCTGGCTGAACAGGGCACGGCCGTGCTTGAGCTTTTGCACCAGCTCCCAGGTATAGGGCGCCAGGTCGTAGCGGTAATTGGAGGTGACCCCGTTACGGCCCAAGGTCTCGCTGAGCCCATCAATGGCCGCCCAATCGAGCTTCAGGCCAGGGCAAACCACCAGTTGTTCATAGCCGATGGCCCGGCCATCTTCGAGCATGACCAACTGGCGCACCGGGTCGAACCCCTGGACGCGCGCCTTTACCCAGCGCACCCCGCGCGGAATCGTCGAAGCCATGGTGCGGGCAGTGCTCGCCGCGTTGAAAACACCAGCGCCGACCATGGTCCAGCCAGGTTGGTAGTAGTGCACCTCGGCTGGGTCGATCAAGGCCACATCCAGGGACGCGTCGCGGCTGATCAGGCTGGATGCAGTGGCGATCCCGGCGGCACCGGCACCGACGATGACCACTGTGTGGTGGTCGGGATAGGTAGTGGACGACAAGGCAGGCATGGCAATAAATCCTGGAAATCTGGTTATAGGGCAGGGCGCTTACAGCGTGTTCAGCGGGATCTTCAAATAACTGACGCCGTTGGCTTCCGGCTCCGGGAAGTGGCCACTGCGCATGTTCACCTGCACCGACGGCAGGATCAGCACGGGCATGTCGAGGGTTTTGTCGCGGGCCTCACGCATGGCGACGAAGCTGTCCTCGTCGATACCCTGGTGGATGTGGATATTGCTGGCGCGCTGCTCGGCAACGGTGGTGACGTACTGCATTTCGCGACCACCTGGCAGGTAGTCGTGGCACATGAACAGGCGGGTCTGGTCAGGGAACGCCAGCAAGCGCCGGATCGAGCGGTACAGCGTACGGGCGTCGGCGCCGGGGAAATCGCAACGGGCAGTACCGTAGTCAGGCATGAACAAGGTGTCGCCGACGAACACCGCGGTCTCACCCGCATCCTCGATCATGAAGCTCATGCATGCAGGCGTGTGCCCAGGGGTGTGCAATGCACGCGCATGCAGGTTGCCGATGCGGAAACCTTCTTCGTCTTCGAACAGCACATCGAACTGGCTGCCATCACGGGCAAAGCCAGGCTCGGCGTTGAACAGGCTGCCAAAAACCTTCTGCACCTGGGTGATGTGCGCACCAATAGCGGTATGGCCGCCAAGCTTCTCCTTCAGGTAGGCCGCTGCCGATAGGTGGTCGGCATGCACGTGTGTTTCAAGTATCCAGCGCACGCTGGCGTGCAATTCAGCCACGCGCTCGACCAGCCGATCTGCTGAGGCAGTACGGGTGCGCCCGGCCTTGGGGTCGTAATCCAGCACGCTGTCGATCAACGCGCACTGCCGGGTTTCACAGTCCATGACCAGGTAGCTGATGGTCGAGGTCGCCTCATCGTAAAAGGCGTCCACGTGAAGGTTGTTGCCGATGATCATCACGTTCTCCAGTTATCCGCCGCGTCTATTCAAGGCGTAGGCAGTGACAGGAGGTTTATCAAGATGCATGCCAGGCTCTTAATCGTGCCGGGCCCAACGAAACCGGAGCAGTGCTGACAGCACCTGGCTGAATTGGCAGCACGATTGGCAGTCGACTGTCAGCCAATGGCAGTGTTTGGCAGTCCTTGTTACCCTGCATCCATCATCCAAACGGTGCTGTCATGCCTGAAACCCATCCGTTTATCCTGGCGCTGGTTTCCTACCTCGAGCACGATGCCCTGCCGACCATCGTGCTGGACACCGACTACAACATCCTGGCAGCCAATGCTGCGTATCGCCGCCAGTTCGGCCAGCACGAACAAGCACCCCTCGGGGAAAAGTGCCACAGGGTGTCGCACCACTATGCCGTGCCATGCGACCAGGCTGGCGAACATTGCCCCATGCGCAAAGCCTGGGACAGCAAGGTCGCGGAGCGCGTGTTGCACATTCACCACACGCCACGCGGGCCCGAGCACGTGGATGTAGAGCTGCGGCCGATCCTGGACGAACAGGGTACGGTCGTAGCCTTTGTCGAACGCTTGACCACCATCACGCTGGCCTCGGCCCAGCCGCAAGAGCAAGGGCTGGTCGGCCGTGCGCCGGCCTTCAAGGCAGCCCTGGCCAGCCTGCAACGCGCGGCGCCAGCGCAGATCCCTGTCTTGCTGCAAGGTGAGTCAGGCACCGGCAAGGAGCTGTTCGCCCGTGCGCTGCACATGGGTAGCGCCAGGGCAAACGGCCCACTGGTGGTGGTGGACTGCACCGGCTTGACCGAGTCATTGTTCGAGAGCGAACTGTTCGGGTACGAAAAAGGCGCGTTCACCGGTGCCAACCAGCGCAAGATCGGCCTGGCCGAAGCCGCCCATGGCGGCACGCTGTTCCTTGATGAAATTGGTGAAGTGCCGCTGGCGATGCAGGTGAAGCTGTTGCGCCTGATCGAGTCTGGCAGCTTCCGCCCGGTAGGCAGCCTGCGCACAGTGCATTCGGATTTCCGCCTAGTATCGGCAACGCACAAACCCCTCAGGCAAATGGTTGCCGATGGCAGCTTCCGTGAAGACCTGTACTACCGCATCAGCGGCTTCCCGATTCGCCTGCCGGCACTGCGTGAGCGGGTAGAGGACCTTCCCTTGCTGGCGCAGAGCCTGCTGCAACGCATGGCGGGCACATCGGTCCCCAGCTTGAGTGACGATGCCTTGCAGCGCCTTGCCTTGCATCCGTTCCCGGGCAACATCCGCGAGCTGCGCAATGTTCTGGAACGGGCGCGGTTGTTCGCTGATGATGGGGTGATCAGGCCGGAGCACCTGCCTGAGGACATCGGCGCGCAAACGCCGGTGAGCCGTGGCGCAAAGCGCCGTGACCTCGGTGAACTGGCCCAGGCTCTGGAACAGTTCAAAGGTTCGCGCAGTGAGCTGGCGCTTCATTTGGGTATGAGCGAACGCACGCTGTACCGTCGCTTGAAAGCGCTTGGGCTACGCTAGCTTCGTGTTTTTGCCAGGCCACCTTTACCGGACCTTTACCTCTGTCCTGACATTAAACGACCTGGTTCATGGTCTGATTGGTTAACCGTACCCGGTAACTGAAAGATTCAGCCGGGCGTTAATACACAGAGGACCGCAACGATGAAAAAGACCCTGACCATGATTTGCGCGGCGCTGATGCTCAGCGCACCTCTGGCAAGCTTCGCGCAGCCTGGCCCACCTGACCGTCATGATGGCGGCCCAGGGCACCCAGGCAACCCGCCCCACGCTCAGCCGCAGGGCCGCCACGACAATGGCCGCGGGCCTGCTTATCGCGACCCGAACTTCCACCCGCAAAAAGGCATGCCGGTGCCCCACCAGCAGTGGCGCCGCGGCCATGTGGTCGACCCGCATTACCGTGGTGACCGTTACTGGGTAACCGACTGGAAGGCGCGGCACCTGTATGCACCTCCGCACGATCACCGCTGGTTGTACGTGAACGGTGACTACGTACTGGTCGCCATCGCCAGCGGAGTGATCGTCAACATTCTCAGCGGCTACTGATGTGTGGGAACACGCTGTTGAGTTAGTAATTGGGGCTGAACTACGCGCCAGGATGTGCTCGGGCGTGTTCGATCACCATGTGGTGTCTGCCTCGAACGCTTCGCAAAAAAAAAACGCAGTAGTGAAATGCCAGTCAGTTTAGTAATTTGGGGCCGCTGTGCGACCCTTCGCGGGCACGCCCGCTCCCACAGGAGATCGCGCATTTCTTGAGTTCAGCGCCAAACATGTGGGAGCGGGCGTGCCCGCGAAGGGCTGCAAAGCAGCCCCAGTAACGCTTAACTGACAGGCATTACGCAGTAGCGGTTTTTTTTGGTGACCGGTAGGTGTCAGACTTTGAACCCAGCCGGTCAACATTTGCGACACCGGGCCGCTCTGTCTTG